>JBQCES010000253.1:0-23182 GCA_051960055.1 Angustibacter sp.
ATCCGGTGCAGCACCTCGAGCGCGTCCTCCTCGTGCACCACCAGGTGCGAGAGCGCGTGCACCGCGACGGCGTCGTGCCCGGTGCGGTCGGCCCACACGCGCAGCGCGCACTGCTGAGCCATCGTGCCGCTCGGCATGAAGACGGCAGCCGGCTTGCCCAGCACGTGCGCGACCTCCCGCTCGAGAGCGGTGATGTCGCCGCCCGCGCCGTAGAGGTCGGGCAGCGGGCTCTCGGCGGCGTCCGCCAGCGCGCGCAGCCGGTCGGCCACCGGGACGACGGCGCTGCCCTGGGCGAAGCGGCGGGCGCCGGCGACGGCGCGGTCACGGCGTTCCTTGCGGTCGAGCTCGTGCGGTGAGGTCATGGTGCGCATTCTGCCCGCCGTCACCACTCGGCCGCCGGGTCCACTCGGGAGCGACGGCCATCCCCGACGTCAACCGCGACGAAGGGCCGGCAGCACCCGCCGGCCCAGCAGCTCGACCCCTCGCTCGTCCGTGAGTCCGTGCGGAGTGCCGAACTCCACTCGCGATACACCGGCGTCGATGAGCCGCTGCGCCTGCTCGGCCACGTGGTCCGGGGTCCCGGAGAACGCGAACGCGTCCAGCACGTCGTCCGGGATGCAGGCACCCGCGGCCGCGTGGTCGCCGCGGTCGAGCTGCTGCCTGACCTCGTTCACCAGCTCCTCGGGCACCCGGAAGGTGGGGTCCAGACCGGCCACGACGGCCAGGTACATGGCGACCTCGGTGCGAGCCCGCCGGCGTGCGGAGGCGCCGTCCTCGTCGACCACCGTGACCGCGCCGACCACCAGCCGGACGCTGTCGTCACGTCCGGCCGCCGCGATGCCAGGAGCCACGCGCTCCCTCATCACGGCCACCATGGCCGGGTTGGCCGTGCCGCCGATCTTGAGCTCATCGGCCACTCGCCCGGCGAGCGCAGCCGTCTGCGCACCCCAGGTGCCGATGAGCAGAGGCGGCAGCGCACGAGGCAGCGCGTAGCGCAGCCGCGCCCCGGCGGCCAGCGAGAAGACCTCGCCCTCGACGCCGCCGTCGTCGCCCGAGAGCAGCGCCTCGATGACCTGCACACCTTCGCGCAACCGCGTCAGCGGCCGGGTCTGGGTGATGGCGAGCTCGTCCATCCACGATCCACGGGCGAGACCGACGTAGGCGCGCCCGTTCGACGCCTGCTGGAGGGCTGCGGCCTGGCCCGCGATCTCGTAGGGGTGCATCGTGTAGGGGTTCCAGCAGGCGGCGCCCAAGCGCACCCGCGACGTCACGCCCGCCATCTCCAGCAGCGGGTAGATGGGCGGCTGGTACCACAGGTCAGCGAAGACGCTGAGGACGTCGAACCCCAACGCCTCCGCCATCGTCGCCAGGCGGGCGTAGTCACCGTGGCTCTTGTCGGACTGCAGACCCAGGCCGATCTCGAGCCCGGTGTCGAGACGTGGCGGCCTCACGTGAGGTCGTCCGAGCTCATCCGGCGCACGCCGATGCGCTCGATGCGCATGATCAGACGCTCTTCTGGGTCAGGGCAGCAGACGAGCGAGTCCTTCTCGAGCCAGTCGCTGTCCGGCAGCTGCCGCTGCTTGGCGGGGAGCAGCGGCAGCACGGACTGCAGGGCGTAGACGCAGAAGTGCTTGCCCGGGGGCAGCCTGAGCTCGGCGCTGTTGACGAGCTCGAAGTAGTCACCGACCCGCATGCCGCACACCGAGCGGCCTTCGATCCGGTCGACCGTCACCCGGAGGTCGAACAGCTCCATGTCGCCGGTCTCGTCGGTGCCTTGCCCGTCGTCGCGCACGTCATCTCCCTCGTCACGGTCTGTCTTCAGGCTGGTCGCCGCCGGCCTCCTGGCGCAGCGCGGGCAGGACGCGGGTGCCGAGCAGGTCGATACCGGCCAGGACGTCGGGTCCCAGCGGCGGCCCGAAGGAGACGTGGCTCGCCCCGTCACGCACCAGTCCTCGACACCGGTCGAGGACGTCGTCGGCCGTGCCCGCGATCCCGAGGGCCAGCATCCGGTCGGTGACCAGGTCGGTGGCGTCCTCGTGGCGGCCCGCGTTCACGAGCCGCTGGATCGGCTCGAAGTCCGCCAGTCGCAGTCCGGCGCGCTCCAGCAGGTACGGGGAGAACGACGCTCCGTAGTAGGCGATCTTGGCTGCGAGCTCGCGTCGTGCGGCGGACTCGTCGTCGCTGATCGAGCACCAGATGCACGCGGCGACGTCGAGAGCCGCCGGGTCGCGTCCCGCGGCTCGGGCACCCTCGTGGACCTGAGCGGCGGCAGTCGCGAAGTGCTCCGGCGGGTAGAGCAGGGGGAGTGCGCCGTCGGCGAGCTCGCCGGCGAGCGCGAGCATCTTGGGCCCCATGGCGCCGACGTAGATCGGGGCCGGGGGAGCGCTGAACCGCAGGTGACCTGCGGCGTCCCAGCCCGGCGCCGCACCCCCCGCGCCCAGCGCCGAGAGCTCGCGGATCGCCTGGCGGGTGGTGGCGAGGGGTCGCTCCCGGCTCAGGCGGGCCCAGCCCAGGAACTCCTCGGCTCCGGCTCCGAGCCCGAGCAGGAAGCGGCCGTCGCTGAGCTCCTGCAGGGTCGCCGCCATCATGGCGATCTCGCTGGTGTGCACCGACGTCGCGTTGAAGACGCCCACCCCCAGGCGGATGCGCGAGGTCTGGACGGCCAGCGCGCCGAGCAGCACCGGGGACGAGCGGAGGAACAGGTCGTTCGACACCCACAGCTGGTCGAAACCGTGGCTCTCCGCGAGTCGGGCCACCTCGGTCAGCAGGGCCGGCGGGACGTCGTTGTTGAGCCGCAGGCTGAACCTCACTCGATCACCTGCGCGTCGAGCTCGACCTCCACGAGAAATCCCTCACCCACCAGGGCGTGGACGAACAGGGTGGTGTTGGCGGGCGACACCGAACCCAGCACCTCGGCGTGGGCGCGCGCGGCTGCTTCCCAGTCGGCGTCGGGCGCGAGGTAGATCCGACTGCGCAGCACCGAGTCGAGGTCACCGCCGAGCGCCCTCACCGCCGCCACGGCTCGGCGCAGCGCGACCTCGGCCTGCCCGAAGGTGTCGCCCGGGTGCAGGACGCCGTCCGGGCCGTGGGCGGTGGTGCCGCTGACCGCGATCGCCGGGCCCCGCCGGGAGGCGCGGGCGTAGCCCGCTTGCGCCTCCCAGCCGGTGCCGTCGAAGTGGTGCTGCGTCACGTCGTCACTTCGCCTGGAAGGTGATGTTCTGCAGCGTGTTCATCTTGCCGTTCGCCCACTGCCAGAGCACGAAGCTGCTGACGGCGGGGTCACCCTTGGCGTCGAAGGCGACCTGCGTCCAGGCGCCCTGGTAGCTGATGGTCTTGCCGGCCTTGATGGCCTTGATCGCGTCGGGCAGCTGCTGCCAGGTGAACTTCTCGCCGTCCGGCTTGGAGACGGAGAGCAGGGCCTGCTTGACCTTCTTCGGGTCGTTGGTGCCGGCCTTGACGGCAGCCAGCGAGGCGATGACGGCGGAGTCGAAGGCCGACGACTCGAAGCCCGTGTAGGGCAGGTTCGCGTACTTCTGCTTGAAGGCCGCCTCGAAGGCGTCCTGGCCCGTGCCTCCCTTGGCTGAGGCCGCCGTCCCGCGCAGCCCCTCAGTCGCCTGAGCGCCGATCTTCTTGAGCTCATCGGCGTTCTGCATCGCCTCGGTCATGAACGTCTTCTTGGGGTCCCACTTGCCGGTGCGCACCAGCGCGGGCCCGACCTTGGCGAACGTGGCCGGGAAGTCGGCGATCATGAAGCCCTTCGGCGAACCGCTCACGAGCTGGCCGGCCGCGCTGTCGAAGGTCGCGGACTTGGGGTCGTACATCACGACCTGGCCGATGGTGCCGCCCTGGGCGGTCCACGCGGACTTGAACCCGTTGACGAGCGCGACGCCGAACGCGTCGTTGCGGCCACCGATGTTGAGCGTCGCGTCCGTGCCGAGCTCCTGGCCCATGGTCTGCACGAGCGCCTTGGCCTGGAAGTCGTCCGGCGGGTAGACGCGGAACACCAGGCCGTTGTCGCTGAGGTCGGAGATCCCCGGGTCGGACGACGTCGGCGTGAGCAGGAGGACGTTGTTGGGGACCGCCACGGACTTGGCGATGGCGATGGTGACGCCGCTCGACATGGAGCCGATGAGCACGTCGGCCTTCTTGATCGACACCAGCTTGGTGGCAGCCTCGACGCCGGCGCTCGCCGACGTCTGGTCGTCCTCAGAACCGACCATCTCGACCTTGGTGCTGGTGAGACCGGCCTCCTTCAAGGCGGCGTTGACCATGTCGACCCCCATCACGGCGCCCTTGTCGAGCGAGGGGCCGTAGGGCGACAGGTCACCGGTGAAGGGCAGGACGTCGCCCACCTTCAGCGTGAACCCACCATCACCCGAGGAGCTGCTGCCACCAGAGCTGCCACAGGCGGCCAGCGCCAGGACGGCGGTGGCCGCGACGGCGGTGATCAATGGCGTGCGTGCCATGAGTACTCCCTAGGTGCGTTCGCTGGGTGTCGGTCGTGAAGGGCGAGCACGTTGCCCGCCGAGGTAGAGGTCGATCACGCGCTGGTCGTGGAGCAGGTCGCGGCCCGAACCCTCGTAGCGGTTCTGGCCGGTCTCGAGCACGTAGGCGTAGTCCGCCCGAGCCAGCGCCTGCCGGGCGTTCTGCTCCACGAGCAGGATCGACACCCCGGTGGCCCGGACGTCGTCCAGGAGGTCGAACATCGAGCCCACCGCCTGCGGGGAGAGGCCCGCGGACGGCTCGTCGAGGAGCAGCACCGTCGGTCGGGTCATCAGCGCCCGGGCGAGGGCCAGGGTCTGGCGCTGGCCGCCGCTCAGCGTGCCCGCTCGCTGCTTGATGCGATCGGCCAGCAGCGGGAAGACCTCCAGGACGTGCTGCCGGGACTCCTCGAGCTGGCGTCGGGACGTCGTCGCACCGATCTCGAGGTTCTCTCCGACGCTCAGGCTGGCGAACACGTTGTCGAGCTGAGGGACGTAGCCGAGACCGAGAGCCGTGAGCCGATGCGACGGCCACCCCGTGACGTCGTGGTCGACGCCCTCCCGCGTGTACGTCACCGAGCCGCCGGTGCGCCGGCTGATGCCGTACACCGACTTGAGCAACGTCGACTTGCCGGCGCCGTTGGGGCCGACGATCGCCACGATCGCGCCCTCGGGAACGCGGACGGTGACGTCGCGCAGGATGGTCACCGCGCCGTAGCCGGCGGTCAGGTTGTCGACGCTCAACGCCGTTGCCGGGCTGTCATCACGCCGTCCGTCGAGAGCCGTCACGCCCGCTCACCTCCGGGCGCTGGCGTGACGCCGAGGTAGGCGTCGACGACGCGAGCGTCGCTGCGCACCTGCTCGGGAGTGCCTGAGGTGAGGACGCGGCCGTTCGTCATCACCACGACTCGGTCGCTGATGCTCATGACCGCGTCGAGATCGTGCTCGATGAGCATGAACGTGATGGTGCCCGTGTCGCGGAGCGCGGCGATCTCGTCGAGCAGCCGCTCGCCGAGGGCGGGGTTGACCCCTGCGAGCGGCTCGTCCAGGAGGACGACGCGTGGCTCGGCCATCAGGATCCGCCCGAACTCCAGCAGCTTGCGCTGACCGCCCGAGAGCACCTGCGCGTACTCGGAGGTCAGGTGGGCCATCCCGAGGCGCTCGAGGAGCGCTCGGCCCGCCTCGCGCAGCTCGCGCTCGCGACGCCGACCGGCCGCCGGGCGCACCAGCACCTGCAGGACGTGCTCGCCGGGCTGTCGCATCCCCGCGATCACGAGGTTGTCCAGCACCGACATCCGTTGCAGGACACGGGCGGACTGGAAGGTGCGTGCCACACCGGCACGGGCGCGGCGCTCGTCCGACCAGCGGGTCACGTCGCGACCGTCGAGACTCACCTGGCCCGCTGTGGGACGCAACGTGCCGGCCACGAGGTTGAACAGCGTGGACTTCCCCGCCCCGTTCGGGCCGATCACCGAGGTGAGGACGCCCGGTTCGACGTCGAGGGTGACGTCGTCGACGGCGATGAGTCCCTCGAACCGTCGGGTCACGCCACGCACCGCGAGGGTGGCTGCCACGTCAGGCATCGGCCACCTCCTGGGGTCGGCCCAGCAGGCCGGCCGGCCGGAAGTACACGATCGCGATGAGCAGCACCCCGATGATGATGAGGCGCAGGTAGGCCCGGTCGGCAGAGTCGATCCAGGAGAACGGCGGGAAGTCGAAGAAGCGCGTTCCGGCGAAGATGAAGCCGAAGACGATGGCGCCCACCGGTACCGCCCAGACCCGCGCCGTGCCGCCGAGCAGGATGATGATCCAGGCGAAGAACGTGGTGAGGGGGGCGAAGTCCTCGGGTGAGAAGAACGAGAACTGCACCGCGTACAGCACGCCGGCCAGGCCGCCGAGCGCGGCTCCGAGGCCGAGGGCCTGCAGCTTCAGCGAGAACGACGGTTTGCCGACCGCCCGAGCGAGGTCCTCGTCCTCCCTGATCGCACGCAGCGCGCGACCCCACGGAGACCGCGTGAGCAGCTGCGCCAGGGCCAGCAGTGGCAGGGCGACGGCCCACACGATGACGAGCATGGTCACGTCACGCGAGGGCTCGGTGCCGAAAGCGGCGCCGAGCCAGCCCTGCACCGTCTCGAGCACCGCGTCCCAGGTGTCGGTGTAGGTACCGCTGCCGCTCGGTCCGCCCATGGCGATGGTGCCTTGCGGCCCGCCGGTGAGGCTCTGCCAGGTGATGGCGACGTAGCGGACGATCTCGGAGAACGCGATGGTCACGATCGCGAAGTAGTCACCGCGCAGTCTCAGGCTGGTGAGTCCGAGCAGCACGTTCCCGAGCACCGCGACGGCGACTCCGGCGAGGGCAGCGAGCCAGAAGCTCATGTGGGCTCGGACCACCAGGATGGCGAGCGTGTACGCCGCGAGCGCCATCGAGGCGACGTGCCCGAAGTTCATCAGGCCGGCGAAGCCGTACTCGAGCTGCAGGCCGAGCGCGAAGATGGCGTAGATCCCCGCCATCACCAGGACGAAGCTCCAGAACCCTGGGTCGAGGAAGGCGCTCATCGGCGTGACGCCTTGGCCAGCAGGCCCTCGGGCCTGAACAGGAGCACGACGATCAGCACGAGGAACGCCACGAGCTGCTGGTAGGCGGCGGGGATGCCGCCGGCCAGGCCGCTCCAGGTGCTCACCGACATGACGACTCCGAGAGCCAGGCCACCGACGAGGGCGCCGTAGGCGTTGCCGATCGTGCCGAGCACCACGGCGGCGAAGATGGGGAGCAGCAGGCTCCAGCCCATGTTCGGGTCGAACGAGGCCTGGACGAGACCTTGCAGCACGCCGGCCAGACCGGCGAGCGCCCCGGCGATCAGCCACGAGGAGCGGATGAGCCGGTTGGCGTCGATGCCCGACACCGAGGCGAGGAGCGGGTTGTCCGCGTAGGCGCGCATGCGCTTGCCGAGAGGCGTCAGGCTGAGGAACAGTCCGACGCCCACGTTGGCGACGACGGCGACCACGAGGGCCAGCGCGGCGGCGCTGCTGACCTTGATCGGGCCGAACGTCTGCACGCTGTAGGCGTTGACCGGGAAGGCGCGGGACGCCCCGCCGAAGCCGATCAGCACGACCTGCCGCAGGATCAGCGCCAGCCCGATCGCAGACAGGAAGAGGAAGATCGTGCTGGTGCGCCGTCGTCGCAGGGGCCGCCACAGCACGTACTCCAGCACCACGGCGAGGACGGCGGTCGCGAGCATCGCGACCAGGGTGCCGACCACCATGCCGAGGCCGAGCTGCGTCGTGGTGAGCGCGGCGAACGCGCCGAAGGTCAGGTAGTCGCCGTGCGCGAAGTTGACGACCTTCAGCACGCCGTAGACCAGGGTCACGCCCACTGCCGCCAGGGCCAGCACGGACCCAGCCGTGAGCCCGTTGACGAGGAGCTGCAGCAGCTCGTTCATGGTCTCCTGTCGGCAGTGGGGCCCCGGCCCGCTCTAGTATGGCGTCTGAATTGCGAACGTCAACGATCCGCGACATGGGGTCCACTGGATGGACGTCGGCACTCCCGCGAAATGACCCCTTCGGGTGTCACGGCGCATGCTGCCTCTGGCTAGCGTCGTGAGCGGCCGAGACGTCCGACGACAGGTGGTGCCCTGGTGAAGGTCAACGACGTGCTCGCTCGTGCCCTGCGCGAGGAGGGCATCGACGTCGTCTTCGGCGTGATGGGCGACGCCAACATGTACGTCGTCGACTCGTTCCAGCGCAGTGAAGGCGGCCGGTTCGTGGCGGCGGCCAACGAGGGTGGGGCGACGCTCATGGCGGCCGGGTACGCGGCCGTGACCGGACGCGTCGGGGCGGCGACGGTCACCCACGGAGCCATCGCCAACTGCGTGAGCGCGCTGTTCGACGCCACGCGCGGGCACTACCCGCTGGTACTGCTCGCAGGTGACACCGCCCGCCGTGAGGGGTACCACCTGCAGAACATCCCCCAGCGCGACGTCGTCGTGCCCACCGGCGCCGCGTACCGGCAGGTGCGCACGGTCGACACCGCCGCCGCCGACCTCGCGGCCGCGGTGGCCCAGGCGCGCGGCGAGCGGCGTCCGGTGGTGCTCGAGCTGCCCGCGGACTTCCAGCAGGCCGACACCGAGGTCGGCACGGTGCCGGCTCGGCACGTCGTCAGCGGCGTGCTCACGCCGTCCGACGACGACCTGGAGGAGGCTGCGGCGGTGCTGGTCGCGGCGCGGCGGCCTCTCGTGGTGGCGGGTCGGGGCGCCGGGTCGCCCGGCACGGCGGCCGCTCTGAGTGCGCTCGCGGAGCGGCTCGGGGCGCCGCTGGCCACGACGCTGCGCGGCAAGGGCGCCTTCGCCGGTGACCCGTTCGACGTCGGCATCGTCGGCACGTTGGCGAACCCCGTGGCGTCCGACGTCATCGCCCGCGCCGACTGCCTGGTCGTGCTCGGCGCCGCGCTCAGCTCGCTCACGACGTTGAACGGCGAGCTCCTGGCCGGCAAGCGCGTGGTGCAGGTCGACACCGACGCCGCGGCCCTGGGTCGCTACTTCCCGGTCGATGTCGCGGTGCACGGCGACGCCGCCGCCACGGCCGCGGGGCTGGTGCGGCTGCTCGACGAGGCCGAAGCGACGCCCACACGGTTCCGCGACGACGCGTTGGCCGCCCGGCTCGCGGCGTGGCGCGAGGAGGACGAGGCGGCGGACGGCGGCGACGGCCCGCTCACGCTCACCGGCGTCCTGCACGCCGTGAACCGGCTGGTGCCACGTGCGCGCACGCTCGCCGTCGACGGTGGCCGCTTCTCACACGAGGCGCTGCGCATCCTCGACGTCGACCACCCGTGGAGCTACGCCCACTGCCTCAACGTCGGCCACATCGGGATGAGCGTCGGCTACGGCATCGGCGCCGCGGTCGGGCGCCCGGACGTCCCGGCGCTGGTCGTCGTGGGGGACGGCGGCTTCATGCTCGGTGGCCTGGCCGAGCTGAACACCGCGGTGCGTCACCACGTCGACCTCGTCGTCGTCCTGCTCAACGACGGCGCGTACGGCGCGGAGTACTACCGCTTCGTCGCGCAGTCCCTCGACCCCCAGCTGACGACGTTCGACTGGCCGGACTTCACCGAGGTCACGACCGCGCTGGGCGCCACCGCGACGCAGGTGGCGACCTGGTCGGACCTCGACCGGATCGGCGAGCTGGTGCGGCCGGGCTGCGGCCCGGTGCTCGTGGAGGTGCTGCTCGACGTCGCGACCATCCCCGACCCCGGCCTGCACTGAGTCGCTACCAGAGGCGGGCTCAGCCCGCGGAGGCCTGCTGCGCGTCGCGGCCGCCCGCGGCCCAGATCATCTGCACGAGCTCGGCGCGGTTGCGGACGTCGGTCTTGGCGAACACCCGCTTGAGGTGCTGCTTGACGGTGTTCTCGCTGATGAACGCGCGGTCGGCGATCTGCTTGGTCGTGAGCCCCTCGCTGATCAGCTGGGCGATCTCCTGCTCGCGCTTCGACAGCACCTCCCACGCCGGGAGGGTCCGGGCGTCCTGCGCCGGGCTGCAGTCGAAGACGAGCGTGACGGCAGCGCCGTGGGCGTCGCCCAGCCGGTAGCTCTTGACGATGCGGTGGCTGCGGGAGCGCGGCTCGCGGATGCTCTGGATGTGCACCCGCTTGCCGTTGACGCGGAACTCCTCCATCGCCTCGGCGATGCTCTGCTCCACCGAGGGGCCACGCTGTGAGCCGGGCACGCTCGGAGCCAGGAGCTCAGGGTCGTTGCGGGCCGCGCGGTTGCGGAAGATCACCTGCGCGTCGAGGTCGGTGACGATCACGGCCTGCGGCAACCGGTCGAGCGCGCTCTCCATGGTGCTCGCGCGATGGCCGGTCATCTCGAACCGCAGCGCCCGCTCAGTGGCCAGCCCCAGCTGCTCGCTCACGATGCGCGCCGACACCAGGTCGTCGTCGCTGAAGCTCGGCTCGCCCGCCCGGCGAGCGAAGTTCACGGTGCCCAGGAACACACCCGAGGCCACCAGGGGAGCCTCCAGCGAGTGGTCGAGGCCCGCGCTGCCGAGCGCCGAACGCGCGCCGCAGGCCTCCCAGTCGCGTCCGGGCACCGCGCGGGTGGAGTCGATGGGACGCCGCTGGCGCAGGACGAAGTCGAGCACGGGGTCGTCGTCGCGCCCGTACTCCTCGTAGCTCTCCAGGAACTCGCCCTGGGCGTCCGAGCGGACGTCCAGCACCTCGCCGGACTCGTGGTCGAGCCGGTACATGCCCACCGAGTGCGCGGGCAGCACCGTGCCGACCGCTGACATGAACGCGGTGCTGACCTCATCGAGCGTCAGGGCCGACTGCAGCGCTCCGGCGAACTCGTGGCGCGCGGCGTTCGACGATGACATGTCACCCATTGGTGCAACCACCCTTCGGGCTCGCACCCCGCGACGTCGGGGGGCACGGGCCCTCGACAACGGCCTTGCCGAATATCATGCTTCCTGACACGTGCGAGCGGAAGTAGCTACCGGCCAGTAGCCCCCGCTGCCGAGGAATCCACCCTTTCGGGTAATCCCCTCGCGCCCGATCCTCCATAGCGTCGTGCCTCAAGCCGACGGGCACCCTCTCGACCCTGCCGGCGCCCCCCATCTCGCACATGCCCGGAGGCACACCATGAGGACTCGGCGCAGCTCGGTTCTGGGAGTCGCAGGAGCTGTCCTGCTGGCCAGCGTGCTGACCGCCTGCGGCGGCAGCGCCCTCGGCGGCAGCTCGAAGGCGTCCGACAGCGGCAAGGTCAAGGTCGGCGAGCTCGTCGCGCTGTCCGGCGTCTACGCGTCGGTGGGCAAGGACATGAAGAACGGCCTGGATCTCTACCTCGAGCAGCACGGCAACAAGCTCGGTGGTCGCGACGTCGAGCTCGACGTCGTCGACGAGGGCTCCGAGCCGCAGAGCGGTGTCGCCGGTGCCACGCGGCTGGCGCAGCAGGACGGCGTCGACGTCGTCGCCGGCATCGTGTCGGGCCCGACCGCGAGCGCCGGCCGCGACATCTTCGACGCCGCCAAGGTGCCGGTGCTGATGGGCAACACCGGCTCCGTGGCGCTCGGCGGCAAGCTCAAGTCGGACTGGATCTGGCGCGCGTCGTACGACAACGGCGACCCGGGCCGCCTGCTCGGCAAGGACCTCGCCGGCGACGCTTCGGTCGGCAAGGTGTTCCTGATCGGCGCCGACTACTCCGGTGGCCACGAGACGCTCGACGGGTTCAAGGAGACGTTCCCGAAGGAGCGCATCGCCGGCGAGCTGTACACGCCCTTCGGCAAGACGTCCGACTACTCGCCCTACCTGGCGAAGATCCGCGCGTCCGGCGCCAAGAACGTCTTCTGCTTCTACGCCGGTGGCGAGGCCATCGAGTTCACCAAGCAGTTCCACCAGTTCGGTCTCGACAAGACCGTCCAGCTGTACAGCGCCGGGTTCCTCACGGAGGGCACGGCCCTGGACGCCGAGGGTGAGGCGGCCCTGGGGGTCATGAACGCCACGCGCTACAACTGGGACCTCGACAACCCGGAGAACAAGAAGTTCGTCGAGGCCTACCAGAAGAAGTTCAACCGCCTGCCGACCGTCTACGCGGCCAACATGTACGACATCGGCATCCTGCTCGACAAGGCGATCTCGTCGATCGACGGCGACGTCACCCACGACAACCTGCGGCAGGCCATCGGTGACCTGGGCGGCGTGGACGGCGTCCGCGGCCACCTGGAGTTCGACGACACCAACACGATCAAGCAGCCCTTCTACCTCGTGAAGGTCGAGAAGACGTCCGAGGGTCTGCGCAACGTCAAGGTCAAGGACCTCGGCCGCTCCTGAGCGAGCGGCTCGAAAGGCGGAGATCTGATGGGTTGGTTCGTCGACAACGCGGGCGTGCTGCTGAACGGCGTCGCCATGGGGTTGCTGCTGTTCATGATGGCGGTCGGCCTGACGATCATCTTCGGGTTGCTCGACGTCCTCAACCTGGCGCACGGCGCGTTCTTCCTGACCGGTGCCTACATCGGCTACCGCATCGCCGGTGAGGCGACGGCCACCTGGGGCAGCTTCGCGCTCGCCGTGGTGGTGGCGGTCGTCCTCGGCGCGGTCATGGGTGTGGTGCTCATGCTCATGACCGCGCCGCTGGTGAAGCGGGGCCACATGGACCAGGCGCTGCTCACGCTGGGGCTGGCTCTGGTGATCAGCGAGACCCTGCTGCTGGTGTTCGGCAAGGACGACCACTCGGTGGCCGCCCCGGCTGCCCTCGCGCACTCGACGTCGGTGTTCGGCAACTCCTACCCCGTCTACCGGCTCGTCGTGATCGTGGCGGGCGCGGTGGTCGCGGCCGGCGTCTGGTACCTGCTGGAGCGCACGCCGGCCGGCGCCGTGGTGCGCGCGACGGTGGCCGACCGGCAGATGGTCGAGGCGATCGGCATCGACGTCCGCAAGGTCATGGTGGTCACCTTCGGGGCCGCGACCGCCCTCGCGGTGCTCGGCGGTGTGCTGGCCGGCCCGGTGAAGGGCGCCACGGCCGGCCTCGGCGACGAGATCCTGCTGCTCGCCCTGGTCGTGATCGTGATCGGGGGTCTGGGCTCGGTGCTCGGCACGCTGCTCGGCGCGCTGATCATCGGCCTGGTGCAGAACGTCGGCGTCATGCTGGCCCCGCAGCTGGCGTCGTTCACGATGTTCGCGGCCATGGTGCTGGTGCTGACGTTCCGGCCGCAGGGGCTCATCCCGTCCGCGACGGCGGTGTCGCGATGATGACCTACCGCGCCCGGGCCCGGCTGCTCAAGGCGGGCGTGGCGCTCGTCGTCATCGTCCTGGCGCTGGTGCCGCTCGTGGGCGCCAGCACCTACGCGGTCGTGGTGCTGACCGGCGTCATGTCCTACGCGCTCCTCGCCATGTCGATCAGCCTCGTGGCCGGCCACACCGGCCTGCTCACGCTGGCGCACGCGGCCTACGCCGGGGTCGCGAGCTACGCGGTCGCGCTGCTCTCGCGCACCGTCACCACCGACGCGATCCTCCAGCTGCTGGCGGCGGTCGGGGCCGGTGCCGGCGTGGCGGCTCTGTCGGGATGGATCGCCGTCCGCGCGTCGAAGACCTACTTCCTGATGCTCTCCCTCGCCATCGGCGAGCTGCTCCACGTGCTCGCGCTGCAGTGGCGCGAGGTCACCCACGGCAGCGACGGGCTCTCGGCCGGTCAGCCGTTCACGGTGCTCGGTTCGGCGCCGGTGGTGCTGAGCGGCTACGTCTACTGGGCCTGCCTCGCCGTCGTGGTCGTGTTCGGCGGCCTCGTCGTGGCCGTCGTGCGCTCGCCGTTCGGCGCGGCCCTGCGGGGCATCCGCGACAACGAGCCGCGCATGCGCAGCCTCGGCTACCCGACGTCCTGGTACAAGTACGCCGCCTGGGTGCTCTCGGGTGCGGTGGCCGGCGCATCAGGCTGGATCGCGGTGGCCCAGCTGCCGCGGTTCGTGGCGCCCGACGCGCTGTCGTTCCACGTGGCCGGGCTCCTCCTGTTGGCGGTCGTGATCGGCGGACTGGAGTCGCTGTGGGGCGCCTGTCTCGGGGCGGCGTTCGTGGCGCTCATGACCAACGTGGTCAGCCAGGACCTCGGCGGGCACGGCCCGCTGGTGCTCGGCGTGCTCTTCGTCATCGCCGTCTACGCACTGCCCCGAGGGCTGGCCGGGCTGGCCGGACGTCGGCGCGGACGCCCACAGGGGCTGGCACCCGACGACGAGAACGGCCCCTCACCGGTCGACTCAGGTGTCGACGAGTCCTCTCGGAGCGTGCCCGCATGAGCCCCAGCCAGGCGCCGGCGCTCGCCGTGTCGGCACTCACCAAGAGCTACGGGTCGGTGGTGGCGGTCGACGACGTCCGCCTCGAGGTCGCCGACGGCGAGCGGCGCGCGGTCATCGGCCCGAACGGCGCCGGCAAGTCGACCCTGTTCGCGCTCATCGCCGGCACGCTGCGGCCCACGTCGGGCTCGGTGTCGCTCTTCGGTGACGACGTCACCCGGCTTCGCGACCACCAGCGCGCGCGGCGCGGACTGGTCAAGACGTTCCAGCACTCCAGCGTCTTCATGCAGGCCACGCTGCTCGACAACGTGCTGCTCGGCACCCAGCGGACGTCGGGGCGGCCGATCAAGCCCTTCGGCCGCAGCGCGCGCGCCGCCGTCGAGGCAGCAGAGCAGCTGCTGGACGACGTCGGGCTGGCCGACCGCTCGGCGGTGCTCGCCGGCTCGCTGTCGCACGGGGAACGCCGTCAGCTCGAGGTGGCCCTGGCCCTCGGGGTCGACCCGAAGGTGCTCATGCTCGACGAGCCCACGGCGGGCATGTCGGCGGCCGAGACCGACCGCTTCGTGCGCCTGATCTCCACGCTGCCGCGCGACATCACCGTCCTCATCATCGAGCACGACCTGGACGTCGTCTTCTCCGTCGCTGACCGGGTGACGGTGATGCACCTGGGCGCGGTGATCGAGGACGGCACACCGGACGAGGTCCGCGCGTCCGAGCTGGTGCAGCAGACCTACCTCGGTGCCTCGCCCGACGCACCGGACCTGATGCAGGGAGGGGCGCTGCGATGAGCCTGCTGGTGGTGGACGACCTCGCGGGCGGTTACCCCGGCACCCGCGTGCTCGACGGTGTCGACCTCACGGTCGAGGAGGGCGGCGTCCTGGTGCTGCTCGGGCGCAACGGCGTCGGCAAGACCACGTTGGTGCACACCGTGATGGGCATGCTGCCCGGCACCGGCTCGATCCGCTTCGCGGGCCACGAGCTGCTGGGTCGACCCACCCACGCCATCGCGCGCAGCGGTCTGGCCCTGGTGCCCCAGGGTCGCCGGGTCTTCGCGCCGCTGACGGTGGAGGAGAACCTGCGCATCGCCGCGGCTCGCGCCCGCGCCGGGCGGTGGACGCCGCAGGAGGTCTACCGGCTGTTCCCGCGGCTGGAGGAGCGCCGGCGCAACTGGGCCGGCCAGCTCTCGGGCGGTGAGCAGGAGATGCTGAGCATCGGGCGCGCGCTGGTGACGAACCCGCGGCTGCTCGTGATGGACGAGCCCAGTGACGGGCTGGCGCCCTCGATCATCACCCTCATCGGCGACGTCGTGGAGTCGCTCGCCGCCGAGGGCGTGACGGTGCTGCTGGTCGAGCAGAACCTCGCGCTGGCGCTGCGCGTCGCGGATGAGGTCGCGGTGATGAGCAAGGGGCGCGTGACGTTCACCGGACGCCCCGACGACCTGCGACACGACGCCGGGCGCGTGCGAGACCTGCTGGGGGTGGGCTGATGGCGGACGACGTCGCGCCCGTGACGGACGCCGACCGGCAGGCTTACGTCGACGACCTGGTGCGCCGGCGCGGGTACGTGCTGCCGTACCACCAGGCGATGGCCGAGGTCGATCTCCCGGTGCTCAAGGCGGCGGATGCGCTGGTGTCGGCCGCCTACCTGTCGCAGCGCACGCTCGACCACCGCACCAAGGAGCTGCTCTTCGTCCTCAGCCTCACGGTGCTGAAGGCCGAGCGCCATCACATCGCCAGCCACATCCGTACGGCCCTGCGCATCGGCGTGAGCCCGCAGGAGCTGCTCGAGGCCATCGAGATCGCGCTGCCCGAAGCCGGGGTCGTGGCGTTCCAGCACGGCTTCGACGTGTGGTGCGAGGTCGTCGGCGTCACCGGTATCGAGCCCAGCCCGGAAGCGTTGCCGCAGAGCTGAAACGGCGAATTGACCCGACAGGGGGACGAGGCGCGGTGACCCACCCGCCTAGCCTCAGGTCACCTGACACCGGCTCGACCTGCGAGCCGTTCCAGAACGTGGAGGAATGACGTGACCGGCGACGCACTGACCGTCCGCAAGGTGTTCTCCCAGATCGAGGAGATCCGGTTGGCGGCGGGCGCCCGCGACGGCGGCCCTGCCCTGCGCAAGGTCGCGGTCTGCGCCGTCGTCACGAACCCGTTCGCGGGTCAGGGTTTCGTGCGCGACCTGGGCGAGCGGGTCGAGGCGTCGCGCGAGATCGGCACGCTCGTCGGCTCCGAGGCGGCGCGGCTGCTGGGTGCGCCCGTCGAGAGCTACGGCAAGGCCGGCCTGGTCGGCAGCGCCGGTGAGCAGGAGCACGTCAACGCGGCGCTCACCTCGGTGTTCGGCAACGCGTTCCGCGACGCCGTCGGCGGTGGCGCGGCGTGGATCACCTCGGTCACCAAGCCCGGAGCCCCGGGCGTCGTCATCGACGTCCCCCTGGCGTTCAAGGACGAGATCTGGGTGCGCAGCCACTACGACGCCCTCGAGGTGCGCGTGCCGGACGCGCCGCTCCCCGACGAGCTGGTCATCATCGCCGCCGTGGCCAACCGCGGACGGCTGAACGCCCGTGTCGGTGGCATGACCGCCGACGAGGCGAAGACGCAGGCGCAGCAGTGAGCACGCTGGCCGTCACCGGCGCCGGCACGGTGCTGTCGGGCGACTTCGAGGCACCGGTCGTACCGGACGCCGACACCGTGCTCAGTGAGGACGGCATCATCACGGCGGTGGGCCTGGCCGCGGACCTGGCCGACCGCATCGAGGCCGCCGACGTCGTCGTCGACGCCCAGGGCAGCACGCTCGCACCGGGTCTGATCGACTCGCACTGCCACGTGGTGCTCGGCGACTACACGCCGCGGCAGAAGACCGTCGACTTCCTCGCCAGCTACGTGCACGGCGGGATCACGAGCGTGGTGTCGCCCGGCGAGATCCACGCCCCGGGCCGACCGCACAGCGCGATCGGCGTGAAGGCGCTGGCCATCGCCGCGAAGACCTGCTTCGACAACTTCCGCCCCGGCGGCATGCGCGTGCACGCCGGAGCCGTCGTCCTCGAGCCGACGCTCACCGAGCGCGACTTCGCCGACCTGCAGGAGGCCGGCGTCCACCTCGCGAAGTTCGGCTTCGGCCTCTACGACGACCCGTCGGACGGCGTCGACCAGGTGCGGTGGGCCCAGCAGCACGGCATCACGGTGATGTGCCACTCCGGTGGCGCGAGCATCCCCGGCAGCAAGCCGATCACGCCTGACCACCTGCTCGAGCTGGCACCAGACGTCTGCGGCCACGTGAACGGCGGCCCGACGTCCCTCGACGAGGCCGGCGTCGACCTCATCATCGAGCAGACCGAGATGGCGCTGCAGCTGGTGCAGGCGGGCAACCTGCGCTCGGCGGTCCGCATCCTGCGCAAGGCCCACGACGAGGGCCGCTTCGCGCGGATCGTCATCGGGTCCGACACCCCCACCGGCACCGGTGTCATGCCTTTGGGCGTCATCAAGACCGTGGCCGAGCTGTCGTCGTTCAGCGGCTTCGACCCGGCGCAGATCTGGGCGGCCGCCAGCGGGAGCAACGCGCGCACATGGGGTCTGCCGTCGGGCTTCGTGCGTCCTGGAGCGACGGCCGATCTCGTCGTGATGGACGCCCCGTGGGGGTCGACCGCCCATGACGCGCTGGGAGCTCTCGCCATCGGTGACATCCCCGGCATCAGCGCCGTCGTCACCGACGGCACGGTGCGCGGGCTGCTGAGCCGCAACACCCCGCGGGCGGCCAGGCTCGCCACGACCCGCCCCGAGCTGCCCCACCTGGCGGGCGGCCACTGAGGCCATGACCGACGACTCGACGAGCTGGAGACTGCGATGAAGGTGATTGTCGACCTCGACGCCTGCCAGGGCTATGCCTGCTGCATGATGGAGGCGCCCGAGGTGTTCGACCTCGATGAGGACGCCGGCAAGGTGATCCTGCTGCAGGAGAACCCCTCCGACGACCTGCGGAGCAAGACCGAATCCGCCGTGCGGGCCTGCCCCGCCAAGGCGCTCAAGCTCGAGGACTGAGGGACCGGCATGGACAGGGTGGTCGTCGTCGGGGCGTCGCTCGCCGCGGTGCACGCGGTGGAGGCGCTCCGGGAGCACGGCTACCCGGGCGAGATCACGTTGGTGGGGGCTGAGGAGTCCCTGCCCTACGACCGCCCACCGTTGTCGAAGGAGGCTCTGCGCGAGGGGGTCGAGCCGGCCAAGCTCCTGCTCCGCGACCCGAGCTGGTACGACGACCAGGGGGTCACGCTGCGGCTCGGGCGCGCGGCAGTGGGGCTCGAGCCCACCCGCGGTGAGGTGGTCGTCGCCGGTGGCGAGCGCCTTCCCTACGACGGGCTGCTGCTCGCGACGGGCTCGCGCGCCCGCACCGTGAGCTGCGGTGGCGCGGACGTCGAGCGGCCCGTGCGGTCGCTGCGCTCGCTCGCGGACGCCGTGGCGCTGCGCGACGAGCTGCTCTCAGCGCGCAGTCTCGTCGTCATCGGTGGTGGGTTCATCGGGCTCGAGGTCGCCGCGACGGCCCGCGAGATGGGCCTCGAGGTGACCGTCGTGGAGCTGGCGCCGGTGCCGTTGAGCCGCGTGCTGGGCGACGAGGTCGGTCACTGGTTCCGGCACTACCACGCGGCCCACGGCGTCGACGTCCGCTGCGGTGTGGCGGTCGACGAGATCGAGCACAGCCCCGGCAACAGCAAGGTACGCCTGCGCGACGGCACGGTGCTGTCGGCCGACCTCGTCGTGGCCGGGGTGGGCGCGCAGCCGGCTACCGACTGGCTCGCCGGTAGCGGGCTCGACGTCGGCGACGGCGTGCGCTGCGACGAGTCGCTGCAGACCACGGTGCCCGGCATCGTCGCGGCCGGTGACGTCGCCAGCTGGTACAACCCGTTGTTCGACGAGTCGATGCGCGTGGAGCAGTGGAACAACGCGGTGGTGCAGGGGCGGCACGCCGCCGGCACGCTGCTCGGTGCCCGCGACTCGTGCGCCGTCGTGCCGTACTTCTGGTCCGACCAGTTCGAGGCCAAGATGAGATTCGTCGGGCGGTCGAACGCCGCGAGCGACGTCCGGCTCGTCGAGAGCAGCGACCGGCGTCTGGTCGCGCTCTTCGGGCGGGACGACAAGATCCGTGGGGCTCTGTGCGTCAACGCGCCGCGTCAGCTCGCGTTGTACCGCAAGGCGATCGAAGACCAGGTGGCCTGGTCCGACGTCGCCTGAGCTCCGCTCTCCCGCCCCCGCGGCGCGCTCAGACCTGCACGCCGCTCAGCACGAGCACGCGCTCGTACGTGAGGTCGGCCATCGCCGCCGCGACCCCCTCCCGGCCACGGCCGGACTCCTTCGTGCCGCCGTACGGCAGCTGGTCGGCGCGGTACGACGGCACGTCGCCGACGACGACACCGCCGACCTCGAGCGCGGCGTGCGCCTCGAACGCCACGCGCAGGTCGTGCGTGAAGACGCCGACCTGCAGCCCGAAGCGCGAGTCGTTGACCTCGGCGAACGCGCCCTCCAGCGTGTCGAAGGGCTGGAGGGTGACCACCGGCCCGAACACCTCCTCGTCGCGAACCTTCATCCCGGGTGCGACGTCCGCGACCAGCGTGGGGGCGAACGTCGTGCCCTGGCGCTCACCGCCTGCGAGCACCCTGGCGCCCGCGGCCGTGGCCTCGTGCAGCCACTGCTCCACCCGCTCGGCCGCCCGGTCGTCGATCATCGGCCCGACGTCGGTCGCCGGGTCGCGCGGGTCGCCCTGCCGCAGCGTGGCGAAGCGCGCGACGAGCCGCGCGGCCAGCGCGTCGTGCAGCGACCGGTGCACCAGCACGCGCTGCACCGAGACGCAGGACTGGCCCGCCTGGTACGTGCCGTAGACGGCGATCCGCTCGGCGGCGTGGTCGAGGTCGGTCTCGCCCGAGTAGTCCGGGCACACGACGACGGCGGCGTTGCCGCCGAGCTCCAACGTGACGTGCTTGTGCGGCACCGACTCCAGGATCGACTGCCCCACCGGACCGGAACCGGTGAACGACACCACCGGCAGCCGGTCGTCGCGCACGAGCGGAGCCATGGCGTCGTTGGCGACGGGGAGCACTGACCACGTGCCGGCGGGCAGGTGGGTCTCGGCCAGCAGCTCGCCGAGCAGCAGGGCGCTCAACGGCGTCGACGGCGCTGGCTTGACGACCACCGGAGCGCCGACGGCGAGGGCCGGCGCGACCTTGTGCGCCACCAGGTTGAGCGGGAAGTTGAAGGGCGCGATGGCCAGCACCGGGCCGCGAGGCACCCGGCTCACCAGCGCGAGGCGGCCCACGCCCCCTGCGTCGGTGTCGAGGCGCTGGAGGTCACCCGACCAGCGACGAGCCTCCTCCGCTGCCCAGCGGAAGGTCGAACGGGAGCGGTCGACCTCGCCGAGCGCCCACCGCACCGGCTTGCCGCTCTCGGCGACGATGAGCTCGGCGACCTCCTCGCGGCGTTCCTCGAGTCGCCGGGCGACGTGATCGAGTGCGTCCGACCGCACGTGCGCGGGCGTGCGCGCGAGCTGGTCGCGCACCGCCCAGGCCGCGGCGACCGCGTGCTCGACCTGGTCGGACGACGGCAGCGGGCAGCGTCCGACGACGCTGCCGTCGTAGGGGTGTCGCACGTCGAAGGCCGTGGCCCCCGTCTCCGGTCGGCCGGCGACCCACAGCGGACGCACGTCGGTCACAGCGCTCTCCTCAGGGGTGTCGGGGCGCAGTGATCGTGGCACGCACGCCCCCGCCCGCGGCCGCCTCGGCCGCGAATTGACCCTTAGGGGTACTGCGGCGCCGCACCGCGCGCTCATACGTTCACGGTGACGGTCGGGACGCGCCGCTTCTCGACACCGAACCATCCGCGAAACGGAGGTGTGACGGTTGTTCGAGCTGCAGCAGCTGCTGTGGGACATCCGCAAGGACGCCACCCTCGCAGCCCGGTTCCGGCAGGAACCCGACGGCGTCCTGGACGCCTACGGGATCGACGGCGTGGAGCGCGACGCCATGCGCGCCCTCGACTTCAAGACGCTCTACGACCGGGGCGCCAACCCCTACCTGCTCTACTTCTGCGCCTTGCAGATCGGGGTCGACCGCACCGAGTACTACGCCCGCATCCGAGGAGAGGTGTGACCATGCCGACCAGCACCCCCCGTGGCGCCGGCCGCGTCGTCGGTGCGTTCGCGACCTCGCACTCGCCCGGCATCACCGGGTTCCCCGAGCGCGCCGAGCCGGCGCAGCGGGCAGCGGTCGAGGGCGCGTTCGCCGAGGTGCGCGACCGCATCGCGGCGCTGGAGCCCGACGCGCTGGTGGTCGTCTCGGTCGAGCACTTCACGAACTTCTTCCTCGCCAACCTGCCGGCGTTCGCCGTGTGCACCGCCGACAGCTACGTCGGACCGGTCACGCCGGAGATGGGCACCTTCCTCGACGTCCAGCAGCACGACTACCCGGGCGCCGGGGCGCTGGGCCGCCACGTGTACGAGTTCGCGCTGGCGTCGTCGTTCGACCCGAGCCTCGTCGAGGGCGGCCTGGCCTTCGACGAGAACTTCTGCGTGCCGCTGAAGCACCTCGACCCCGAGTCGCGGTACCCGCTGGTGCCGATCATCGTCAACGGCGTCAACCCGCCGTGGCCCACACCGCGCCGGTGCTACGACTTCGGCCGCATGGTCCGTGCCGCCGTCGAGGCGCAGGACGAGTACGAGCGCGTCGTCGTCGTCGGCACGGGTGGTCTGTCGCACTGGGTGGGCATGCCCGAGTCGGGAACCATCAACGAGGACTTCGACCGCGACTTCCTGACGCGGCTCGAGAGCGGTGACGCCGAGCGGCTCACCGCCTACACCCAGGACGAGATCGACGCCGCCGGCAACGGAGCCCACGAGATCAGGACGTGGCTCGTCGCGGCCGGTGCAGCAGCCAGCCCCTTCGAGACGCTCGCCTACGAGCCCGTACCCGCGTGGCTCACCGGAACCGCCGTCGTGGCCGCCCGGATCTGAACCCGAACCAACCGACGAAGAAGGACGACCCGAACATGAGCAAGCTCCCCAAGGTCAGTGGTCCCGACATGCGCGGCGTGATGGCCTACCCGCCCACCCCGGCCCTGCCGGGCGCCGAGCACGTGGACGCCGTCGACACCGTCGACCTCGCCGAGACCGAGCGCATGGTGCGCGCGCTGATCGGCGACGGCGTCGACGCCATCGCCCTCAACGGCACCCTGGGCGAGTGCGCGACGCTCACGCTGAAGGAGTGGCAGGACTTCGCGGGCTGCGTCGCCGAGACCGTGCGCGACGTCAACCCCGACTTCCCGGTGTTCATCGGCACGACCACGCTGAACACGCGCGACACCGTCTCGCGGATGAAGTTCCTCGCCGAGCTCGGCATCACGGGCACGCTGCTCGGCCGTCCCATGTGGGGCAACATGGTCGCGCCGGTCATGGAGCGGTTCTACCGCGACGTCGCGGAGGCCGTGCCGGAGCTCGCCATCGTCGTGTACGACAACACCGCGGCGTTCGGCGGCATCATCCCCCGCAGCGTCTACAAGACCCTGATCGAGCTGCCGCAGGTCGTGGCGGTCAAGTACGCCGGTGGCGCGTCGGTCGGCTTCCGCTACCACAACGACATGGCCCACACCGGCAAGCACTTCCCGCTCATGCCGATCGAGACCGACTGGCTGCCGGCGTGGGAGATGTACGGCGAGGAGCTCGTCGGCATGGCGTGGTCGTCGACCACCGCGTGCGGTCCGGCCCCGGTGCTCGCGCTGCGCGATGCCCTGCGCGAGAACCGGATCGAGGACGCCAAGTGGCTCACCGAGCGCCTGCGCTGGGCGCACGAGCCGTTCCTGGTGGGCCAGGACTTCATGGAGTTCGCGAAGTACAACATCCCGCTGGAGAAGATCCGGGTGAACGAGGCCGGGTACATCCACGTCGGCAAGTGCCGGCCGCCG
>JBQCES010000254.1:0-2869 GCA_051960055.1 Angustibacter sp.
CAGCGACGCCCGCTTCACGCTGCGCACGTCACGCGGCCGTGAAACGCAAACGGGCCGCATCAGCGGCCCGTTGCAGTGCCGCGCCGAGCGCGCGGCAGCGACGCGTCTCAGGCCTTCTTGGCCTTCTTCGCAGCGGCCTTCTTGGCCGGTGCGGCTTCGGCGGCCGGCATCTGCTCGCGCAGGCGGCGCACCACGGGCGGCTCGACGGTCGACGACGCCGACCGGACGAACTCACCCATCTCCTGGAGCTTGGTCATGATGACCTTGCTCTCGACTCCGAGCTCCTTGGCGAGCTCGTAGACCCGGACCTTTGCCACGTTTCTCCCTGTCTGGTGGTCCGGGCCAGAGCAGGCGCGGACCGTCGTTAGTGCTGGGGGGTGTTCATCGCTGGGTGCTCATCGGGTGCTCATCAGCGTTCTGACCCGCTTCCGGTTGATCGCGCCCGCGCCGACGGCGACACGGACGTGGTGTCCCCGCTCCCGGGGTCGGGAGCGGGCTCGTTCACAGTGCACAGCGCCTGCAGGGCGCTGGTGATTCCATCCTGGTCGATCCTCGCCGTCGAGCGCAGTGCCCGCAGCAGCGCCGTCCGGCGTGTCGCGAGGTCCCAGCACTCCAGGTCGGGGTGCAGCCAGGCGCCGCGCCCCGGCAGGATCCGCCGCTCGTCGAGCACCACGGTGCTGGCACCGTCACGCTCGACCACCGCGAACCGCAGGAGGACCGACCGACCACCCGAGCGACGACATCCGACGCACCGGCGCTGCGGCCCGTGAGCCACGTCGCCGACGACCCCGGAGGACACCGCCTCAGGACGCTCGGTCGCCCCCAGTCTAGCGCGCCGGCCGCTCACTGCTCGCGCCGGTCACGGCGCCCCCGGCCGCTGCGCTGCCCGAGGAGTCCCCGGGAGACTCCCCGGAGGAGTCCCCCGAGGAGTCGCCCGAGGAGTCGCCCGGCGCCGTGTCGGGCCGGATGTCGATCCGCCAGCCGGTGAGCTTGGCCGCCAGGCGAGCGTTCTGGCCCTCCTTGCCGATCGCCAGCGACAGCTGGTAGTCGGGCACGACCACCCGCGCCGAGCGCGCCGCGCGGTCGACCACCGTGACCTCGCTGACCCGGGCGGGCGACAGCGCGTGAGCCACGAAGGTCGCGGGGTCGTCGTCCCAGTCGACGATGTCGATCTTCTCGCCGTGCAGCTCCGACATCACCGCGCGCACGCGCTGGCCCATCGGGCCGATGCACGCGCCCTTGGCGTTCAGGCCGGCCACCTTGGTGCGCACCGCGATCTTCGTGCGGTGGCCGGCCTCGCGGGCCAGCGCCATGATCTCGACGCTGCCGTCGGCGATCTCGGGCACCTCGAGCGCGAAGAGCTTGCGCACGAGGTTCGGGTGCGTGCGTGACAGCTGGATCTGCGGCCCCTTGGGCCCCTTGCGCACCGCGACGACGAAGCAGCGCAGCCGCTCGCCGTGCACGTACTGCTCCCCCGGCACCTGCTCGGTCTGGGGCAGCGCGCCCTCGACGGTGCCGAGGTCGACGAGCACCATGCGGGGGTCGCTGGACTGCTGGATCACGCCCCCGACGACGTCACCCTCGCGCCCGCGGAACTCCCCGAGCACCTGCTCGTCCTCGACGTCGCGCAGCCGCTGCAGGATCACCTGGCGCGCCGTCGACGTCGCGATGCGGCCGAAGCCCGCCGGCGTGTCGTCGTACTCGCGGGCGGTGCCGTCGTCGAGGGTCTCGGTGGCCCACACCACGACGTGGCCGGTCTGCCGGTCGAGCTCGACGCGCGCGTGCTGCTGGGCACCGTCGGTGCGGTGGTAGGCGACGAGCAGCGCCTGCTCGATCGCCGCGATCAGCACGCTGACCGGGATCTCCTTCTCGCGCTCGATCATGCGCAGCGCGGCCAGGTCGATGTCCACGTCAGTCCTCCTGCTCGCTCGCGTCGTCGCCGTCGACCGGCTTGAACTCCACCTGCACCTGCCCGCGGACGACGTCGTCCCAGGCCACCGCACGGCGGGCCGTGGTGCCCTTCTTGGGGCCCTCGACCTCGAGCTCGAGCGTCTCGCCCACCTCGACGACGCGGCCGGTCACGCTCGACCCGTCGCGCAGCGTCACCTCGACCTTGCGCCGGCGGTTGCGGCGGAAGTGCCGCGGCTCGGTGAGCGGGCGGTCGACGCCGGGTGAGGTCACCTCGAGCACGTAGGCGCCGGGCACCACGTCGTCGGCGTCGAGCACCTCGGAGATGCGCCGCGACGCCTCCGCCACCGCGTCGAGCGAGAGCGTGGCGCCGCTCTGCGCGCCGTCATCCCCGACGTCGAGGACGACCCGCAGCAGCCGTCGGCTGCCGGCGGGCGCGGCGACGACCTCCTCGACCACGAGACCGAGCTCGGCCGCGGCCGGCGCGATGGCGTCTCGCACGGCGTCCTGCAACGACGAGTCACTTCCCCCGCCTGCCTGGTGGTGCCTGGCCACTGGGAGCCTCCTGCCGCTGTTCTCGAGTCGTGCGACGCACCGGCGCCGCGACCCCAACCCTACCCACATCCGAGCCGTGCGAGGATCGTCGCGTGCCTGCTGACCTGCGGCCCGTGGGGGGCCAGACCGCGTGGCGCCGGCGATCGCTGCTGGCCGCCGCTGCCGCCGTGCCGGCCGCCGGGCTCGCCGCCTGCTCCGTGCGAGTGGGGCAGCCCGCCACAGCCTCGACGCCCGCAGGCCCGAGCCGCGACGAGCTGGCCCGTGGACGCGCGGCAGCGGACGCCGAGGCGCTGGCTGCCGCCGCCGTGCGCACGGCCCGCGTGGCGCCGTCGGCCGCCCGCACGCTGCGCACCGTCGCGGACGAGCACCGGGCTCACGCCACCGCCCTGCGCGGCGGGCTCGCGCA
>JBQCES010000255.1:0-6305 GCA_051960055.1 Angustibacter sp.
AATGGCGAGGGAGTCTGACGTGGACAAGGTGGTGGCGGACGCCGCCGCAGCGGTCGCCGACGTGCGGGACGGCGCGACGCTCGCGGTCGGGGGCTTCGGGCTGTGCGGGATCCCGTCGGTGCTCATCGACGCCGTGCTGGCGCAGGGTGCGAGCGGCCTGTCGGTGGTGTCGAACAACTGCGGCGTGGACGGCGTCGGGCTGGGAGTGCTGCTGAACGCCGGCCGGATCAAGCGCATCACCGCCTCCTACGTCGGTGAGAACAAGGAGTTCGCCCGCCAGTACCTCGCCGGAGAGCTCGAGGTCGAGCTGACGCCGCAGGGCACGCTGGCCGAGAAGCTGCGCGCGGGCGGCGCGGGCATCGCGGCGTTCTTCACCCCCACCGGCGTGGGCACGCAGATCGCGGAGGGCGGCCTGCCCTGGCGCTACAACGCCGACGGCAGCATCGCCGAGGCCTCGCCCGCCAAGGAGGTGCGCGAGTTCACGATGGGCGGGCGCACCCGCGAGTTCGTGCTCGAGGAGTCGATCACCACCGACTTCGCCCTCGTGCGCGCGGCGGTCGGCGACCGCCACGGCAACCTGGTCTTCCACGAGTCGGCGAGAAACTTCAACCCGATCGCCGCCATGGCCGGGCGCGTCACCATCGCCGAGGTCGAGCGCCTCGTCGAGCCGGGCGAGATCGACCCCGACCACATCCACCTGCCCGGCGTGTTCGTGCAACGCGTCGTAGCGCTCACCCCTGAGCAGGCGGCCGACAAGAAGATCGAGAAGCGCACCGTGCGATCCATCACCGAGGAGGCCTGACATGGCGCTCACCCGCGACCAGATGGCCGCCCGCGCGGCGCGCGAGCTCGCCGACGGCTCCTACGTCAACCTGGGCATCGGCCTGCCGACGCTGATCCCGAACCACCTCCCCGACGGCGTCCACGTCGTCCTGCAGTCCGAGAACGGCATCCTCGGCGTCGGTCCGTACCCCACCGAGGACGCCGTCGACCCCGACCTCATCAACGCCGGCAAGGAGACGGTGACGGTGCAGGCCGGGTCGTCGTACTTCGACTCCGCCATCAGCTTCGGCATGATCCGCGGCGGCAAGATCGACGCCGCGGTGCTCGGCGCCATGCAGGTGTCGACCAGCGGCGACATCGCCAACTGGATGATCCCCGGCAAGATGGTCAAGGGCATGGGCGGCGCCATGGACCTCGTGCACGGCGCGAAGAAGGTCATCGTGCTCATGGAGCACGTCGCCAAGGACGGCAGCCCCAAGCTGCTCACCGAGTGCGAGCTCCCGCTCACCGGCAAGGCCGTCGTCGACCGGGTCATCACCGACCTGGCCGTGCTGGACGTCGCGGGCGACCACTTCCGGCTCGTCGAGCTCGCCGACGGCGTCAGCCTCGAGCAGCTGCAGCAGGCCACCGGCGCGCCCGTCGTCGCCGGCTGAGCCTGACACACTGACCCGCATGACCACGCGCATCGCCGTCGTCGGCACCGGCTACGTCGGCCTGTCCATCGCCGTGCTGCTGGCCCAGCGACACCCGGTGGTGGCCCTCGACATCGACGCCGAGCGCATCGCGAGCCTGCAGGCCGGCCGGTGCCCGATCAGCGACCCCGAGATCGAGAGCTTCCTGTCCGAACGCGAGCTCTCGCTGACCTGGACCACCGACCCGGCCGAGGCGTACGACGGCACGGAGCTCGTCTTCATCGCCACGCCCACCAACTACGACCCGGTGACCAACTACTTCGACACGTCGTCGGTGGAGGGCGTCGTCGCCGACGTCACCAAGCACAACCCCGACGCCGTGATGGTCATCAAGTCGACGATCCCCGTGGGCTTCACCGCCGACCTGGTGGAGCGCACCGGCGCGAACGTCGTGTTCAGCCCGGAGTTCCTGCGGGAGGGCAAGGCGCTGCACGACAACCTGCACCCCTCCCGCGTGGTCGTCGGTGACCAGGGCCGGCGTGGCCAGCGGGTCGCTGAGCTGCTGCGTGAGGCGGCACTCGACCCCGACGTCCCGGTGCTGCTCACCGAGAGCACCGAGGCCGAGGCGATCAAGCTGTTCGCCAACACCTACCTGGCCATGCGCGTGGCGTTCTTCAACGAGCTCGACACGTTCACGGCGACCCGCGGCCTCGACCCGCGCCAGGTCATCGAGGGCGTGAGCCTCGACCCGCGCATCGGCCACCACTACAACAACCCGTCGTTCGGGTACGGCGGCTACTGCCTGCCGAAGGACACCAAGCAGCTGCTCGCCAACTACCGCGACGTGCCGCAGAGCCTCATCGAGGCCATCGTCAACGCCAACCGCACCCGCAAGGACTGGGTGGCCGACGACATCCTCAAGCGCCGCCCCGACGTGGTGGGGATCCACCGGCTCATCATGAAGTCGGGCTCCGACAACTTCCGCAGCAGCAGCGTGCAGGGGATCATGAAGCGGATCAAGGCCAAGGGCGTCGAGGTGATCGTCTACGAGCCCGAGCTGCACGAGGAGCACTTCTTCGGCTCGCCGGTGCTGCACGACCTCGACGAGTTCATGGGCCGCAGCGACGTCATCGTCGCCAACCGGCTCGTGCCCGAGCTGAAGCCCGTGGCCGACAAGGTCTACACGCGCGACCTGTTCCACGGCGACCAGTAGCAACCGCGCCCCGGTGGGCCGGCCGCCGACCGGCGTGACAAGGTGGGCGCCATGCGTGCCACGGTGATCCACGGAACCCGCGACATCCGCCTCGAGGACGTCCCCGACCCGAAGGTCGAGCTCCCCGGCGACGCGGTCGTCAAGGTCGTCGCCGCCTGCGTGTGCGGCTCCGACCTCTGGCCCTATCGCGGCGTGCGTGAGGTCAAGAAACCGCAGCGCATCGGGCACGAGTTCGTGGGCGTGGTCGAGGAGGTCGGCGCCGACGTCCGGACGGTCAAGCCCGGTGACTTCGTCATCGCGCCGTTCGCCCTCAGCGACAACACCTGCGTCCACTGCCAGCACGGCATCCAGACGTCGTGCGTCAACGGCGAGTGGTGGGGCAGCACCGACCGCTCCGGGCACGTCATCGACGGCGGCCAGGGCGAGTACGTGCGGGTCCCGATGGCCGACGGCACGCTCGTCGCCACGCCGGAGATGCCGGACGACGCCCTGGTGCCGGCGCTGCTCACGCTGTCGGACGTCATGGGCACCGGTCACCACGCGGCCCGCGCGGCCGGCGTCGGACCCGGCCAGACCGTCGTGGTGGTCGGTGACGGCGCGGTGGGCCTGTGCGCGGTGCTCGCCGCCAAGCGCCTGGGCGCAGAGCGGGTCGTGGCGATGTCGCGGCACGCCGACCGTCAGGCCGTGGCCCGTCGCTTCGGCGCCGACGAGATCGTCGACCAGCGCGGTGAGGACGGCGTCGCCGCGATCATGCAGCTCACGCAGGACGTCGGTGCTGACGCCGTGCTCGAGTGCGTCGGCACCAAGGAGTCGATGCAGCAGGCGATCGACTCAACGCGTCCGGGTGGGCGCGTCGGCTACGTCGGCGTGCCCGCAGGCGGCCCGGAGCTGCCGATCGGCCAGCTGTTCTCGTCGAACATCTCGGTGGGCGGGGGCGTCGCGCCCGTGCGCGCGTACCTGCCCGAGCTGCTCGACGACGTCCTCGCCGGACGCCTCGACCCAGGCCCGGTCTTCGACGCCACCTTCGCGCTGGCCGACGTCGCCGACGCCTACCGGGCCATGGACGAGCGCACGGCGATCAAGACGCTGCTGCGGCCCTGAGTCAGCGCAGGCCGAAGGCCTTCAGCACGTCGGGGGACGTCCCGGCGTAGCGCAGCGGCTTCAGGCCGACCAGCCGCGAGGGGGCGGCGGCGAGCGACCCGTGCGTGAAGCGGCGGCTGACGGACTTGCCGTGCAGCTGGGCGGCCGCGACCACGAACGCCACGTGGTTGCTGGCGTGGTGGTCGTCCTCGTCGAAGGTCACGACGACGGCGAGTCGGCCCGACCTGAAGTCCGGACCCGCCTCGATGCGCTTGAGCCAGGCGCCGAGCCAGGCGTCCGCCGTCGCGAGCGAGCAGTCGTGGCCGTCGTGGCAGACGTCGGGGATGAGCTGGGCGTACCGCGGCAGGCGCCCGGCCACCACGTCGTCGTGCAGGGCGCCTCGGCTCGTGGTGCCGGCGGGGACGTCGTAGCGGCGGCACCACGTCCGCTCCGACGCGGCCGTGAAGTAGGCCCAGGCGTTGTGCCGCACGGCGTACCGGCCCGAGTTGGACTGGGCGCACGCGCTCGGCATGCTGTCGACGTACGCGCGCACGCTGTGGTGCGCCGCCGTGAGCTGGCCGAACACCGAGCGACCGCTGAGGTGGTGGCTGGGCGGGTTCTTGTCGTCGCGGACCCCGAACGTCGAACCGCCCGTGAGCCCGAGGTAGTTCGGCAGCGAGGGATGGGCGACGGCGTACCACTGCGTCGCCTGGCCGTACCGGCGCGCCTGGGCGGCGAGCGCGGGCATCTGGCTCAGGGCCTGCGAGCGGTTGTGGTTCTCGAGCACGACGACGAGCAGCTTGCTCACGTGCGGGGAGACGGCGGCGGCCAGCCGTGGCGACGAAGCGGTCGACGGCGTGGCTGAGGTCGAGGTGGTCGACCCGCCGGGCGACGGCGCGGAGCTCGACGACGTGGACGAAGGCGGCACGCTGACGGCGCCCGAGCGGCTCGTGCCGGTGGCGCTCGGCCTGCTCGAGCCGCCGCAGGCTGCAGTCAGCAGCGCGACGGCGAGCAGCGCAGCGGTGGGGATCACTCCGCGTCGATGACTCACCCACCCATGGTGCGCCTTGCGACGTCAGACCGCCAGCAAGACGCCCGCATCCACCGCCTACCCTGGTGGGTATGAGCGAGATCGTGGTGTTCAGCGGCAGTGCCCACCGCGAGCTCGCCGAGGAGATCTGCTCCGACCTCGGCGTCGAGCTGTCACCAACTCACATCCAGCGCTTCAGCAACGACTGCATCCAGGCTCAGCTGCGCGCCAACTGCCGCCAGCGCGACGTCTACATCGTGCAGCCGCTCGTGCCGCCCGTGCAGGACCACCTCGTCGAGCTGCTGCTCATGCTGGACGCCGCCCGAGGGGCCTCAGCGGCCCAGATCACCGCCGTGATCCCGCACTACGCCTACGCACGATCGGACAAGAAGGACGCCCCGCGCATCTCGATCGGCGGCCGGCTGGTCGCCGACCTCATCTCGACCGCGGGCACCAACCGCGTGCTCACCATGGCCCTGCACGCCCCGCAGGTGCACGGCTTCTTCTCGGTGCCGGTCGACCACCTCTCGGCGATCGCCGAGCTGGCGCTGCACTTCAAGGGCAAGGACCTGTCGAACACCGTGGTCGTCTCGCCCGACCTCGGCAACGCCAAGCCGGCCACGCAGTTCGCGCGGATCCTCGGCGTCCCGGTGGCGGCCGGCAGCAAGCGCCGGCTCGCCGACGACACGGTGGTGATCGACGCCATCGTCGGTGACGTGGCCGGCAAGGACGTCGTGGTGCTCGACGACGAGATCGCCACCGGTGGCTCGGTGGTCGAGCTGCTCGACGTCCTGCACCGCGAGGGCGTGCGCAAGGTGGCGCTGGCGTGCACGCACGGCCTGTTCACCGGCCCGGCCATCGAGCGCCTGTCGAGCCGCTCCGACATCGACGAGGTCATCACCACCAACACCGTGCCGCAGGGCGACCACTACGCCCTGCCGAACCTCGAGGTGCGCTCGATCGCCCCGCTGTTCGCCGACGCCATCGGGCGGATCCACCGTGGCGAGTCCGTGAGCAGCCTGCTCTCCGACACCGTCACGCACGGCTGACCGCCGGTCTCGAGTGGCGAGATCGTCCCGAGCACGGTTGAGTGACGACCGCTCGGGACGAGGTGGTTGACGGACGAGGGCTACGGGAGGCGACATGCGCATCGGCAGCATCATCGTGCTGGTCTGGCTGGTGATCGGGGCCATCGCAGCCGGCCAGCGTGGCTACTTCTCCAGTGGCCCCGACAACTGCGCCAAGGCGGGCACCATCGCGGTCACCATCGTGGCCGGGCCGCTCAACTACGTGGGTGTGAACCCGAAGATCAAGGACTGCAACGTCCCGCAGCCGTCGAAGTAGGCGGTCAGCGCGCCCGCGCGGTGACCGCCCACGCCGTGGCCGGCACCTCGAACGGGCCAGGCCCCAGGCGCTCGGCGCAGCGCTCGCGCAGGCGGTGCACGGCGTCGTCGTCCAGCCCGCGCACGTAGGCGCCGGCAGGGCCGACGCCCAGCGTGAACGGTCGCCACCAGTCCTCGAACGACGCGAACGACACCGCGATGGACAGTACGTGCTCGGCGGCGTC
>JBQCES010000256.1:0-2719 GCA_051960055.1 Angustibacter sp.
CTCGCGCTGTGGGCGGCACCGACGCTGGCCGGGCGCGCGCCGCTCGAGACGCTGCTGCGCGCGGTGCAGGGCGACGACGAGCCGCACGAGGTCGACGTCGACGCGACTGCCGGGCTCGACGTCTGGCCCGAACCGACCGACCTCGGCGGGCTGCTGGATGCTCTGCGCGAGCGCGGCACGCACGGCCTGCGACTGGCGCTGCCCGTCCCCGGCGATCCCGCTGGCCTGCCCGGCCCGGCTGCGGTCAACGAGGCGGCGCTCGACGCCGGTGAGTGCGTCGTGACCGTGGGTGGGCCGTCGCTCGTGCTGGTGCCCGAGGTGGTCGAGTTCGGTTCGGCCTACGAGCCGGGCTACCAGGTCACGTGGCAGGTGCTGGCCTGCTCGCCGCTGGCGCCCCCGGCCAGCAGTGCGAGCGACGCCGAGCGCGAGCTGCGTCAGGCGCTGGTGACGGCCACCGACGTGCTGACCGACCTCGACGTCGGCCGCTGGCGTCCCGACGCCGCGGAGCGGGTCGCGGCGCTGCGCCGACCGGCTCCCACCGGGCCGCTCCCCTCGACGTGCTCGCCACGGGCGGTGCGCGTCATCGACCTGGCCTGGCGAGTCCGCACCATCGTCGAGCTCGCCCGCGAGGACGACGGCGCCGCGGTGAGCGGGTGGGAGGCGTCCCGCCGGGCCGAGGAGCTGCGTGGTCTCGACACCGTCAGCCGCCGGGCGCTGGTGGCGGCGGTGAACGACGGCGAGGCCGTCAGCCCTTGAGCTCGCCGGTCACGCGCTCGTAGAGCTCGACCGTGCGCTGCGCGATGGACGCCCAGCCGAACTCCTCGACCGCGCGCTGCCGGCCCGCGAGACCCATCGCCCGCGCCGCGTCCGGGTCACTCACGGCACGCACGAGCGCCGTGGACAGGTCGCGGACGAAACGGTCGGGGTCGAGCGGGCGGCCGGTGCCGTCGTCCGCCTGCTCGATGGGCACGAGGTAGCCGGTCTCCCCGTGCACGACCACCTCGGGGATGCCGCCCGTCGCCGTGCCGACCACGGGGAGCTCGCACGCCATGGCCTCGAGGTTGACGATGCCGAGCGGCTCGTACACCGACGGGCAGGCGAAGGCCGTGCCCGCCGACAGCAGGGCCACGACGTCGTCGCGGGGCAGCATGCGGTCGATCCACACGACGCCCTCGCGCTCGCGTCGCAGGCCCTCGACGAGGCCTTCGACCTCGCGCATGATCTCGGGCGTGTCCGGGGCGCCGGCGCACAGCACGAGCTGGACGTCAGGTGGCAGCGCGGCAGCCGCGCGCAGGAAGTACGGCAGGCCCTTCTGGCGCGTGATGCGTCCGACGAAGACCACGCTCGGTGCGTCCGGGTCGACGCCGAGGGCGCGCACGGCGTCCGGGCGGTCGCGGCGCGCCCAGGCCTCGGTGTCGATGCCGTTGTGGATGACGTGCACGCGGTCGGGATCGACGCCGGGGTAGCTGCGCAGGACGTCGGCACGCATGCCGTGGCTCACCGCGACGACGGCCGCAGCGCTCTCGTACGCCGTGCGCTCGGCCCACGAGGACACGGCGTACCCACCGCCCAGCTGCTCAGCCTTCCACGGCCGCAACGGTTCGAGGCTGTGAGCGGTGACGACGTGCGGCTCGCCGTGCAGCAGCGAGGCGAGGTGACCCGCGAGGTTGGCATACCAGGTGTGGGAGTGGACGACGTCGGCACCGCCGCAGTCCTGGGCCATCGGCAGGTCGACGCCGAGGGTCTGCAGGGCCGCGTTGGCCGAGGCGAGGTCCGGCAGCGGGGCGTAGGCCGTGGTGTCGGGCTCGTCGCGCTGCGCGCCGAAGCAGCGCACCTGCACCTCGATTCCCTCGCGGGCGCGCAGCGCTCGGACCAGCTCGGCGGCGTGCACCCCGGCACCGCCGTAGACGTCCGGTGGGTACTCGCGGGTCAGGAGGTCGATGCGCACGCTCGTCACGGTAGTGGCGCGGAACGCCCTGAGACAGCCCTCGCACTAGGGGTGCCTGAGGGCTAGGTTCCTGCCATGCCGACGCGTTCGCGGGACCCGAAGGTGCTGGTCATCGTGCTGGCGGGAGGCGAGGGCAAGCGGCTGATGCCGCTCACCGCCGACCGCGCCAAGCCTGCCGTGCCGTTCGGGGGCATCTACCGGCTCATCGACTTCGCGCTGTCGAACGTCGTGAACTCGGGTTACCTCAAGTGCGTCGTGCTGACGCAGTACAAGTCCCACAGCCTCGACCGCCACATCACCACCACGTGGCGGATGTCGAACCTGCTCGGCAACTACGTGACGCCGGTGCCGGCCCAGCAGCGCGTCGGCAAGCGCTGGTACCTCGGCAGCGCGGACGCGATCTTCCAGAGCCTCAACCTGATCCACGACGAGCGCCCCGACATCGTGGTCGTGGTAGGCGCGGACCACGTGTACCGCATGGACTTCAGCCAGATGGTGCAGCAGCACCGCGACTCCGGGGCCGCCGCCACGGTGGCCGCGATCCGGCAGCCGATCGGCCTGGCCGACCAGTTCGGCGTCATCGACGTCGACCCCGACGACCCGCGGCGGATCCGGGCGTTCCTCGAGAAGCCGACCGACCCGCAGGGCCTGCCCGACTCCCCGGGCGAGGTGCTCGCGTCGATGGGCAACTACGTGTTCACCGCCGACGCGCTCATCGACGCCGTCACCCGCGACAGCGACCGCGCCGACAGCGAGCACGACATGGGCGGC
>JBQCES010000257.1:0-8059 GCA_051960055.1 Angustibacter sp.
ACACCCGGGGGGGGCGCCCCCCGGGGGGGGGCGGGCGGGGGGGGGGGGGGGGCCGCGGGGCCCCCCCCCCGCGCCTGTTGGTTTTCCCCCCCCGCGGGGGGGGGCCGGCGCGCCGGGGCGCCCCCCCCCGCCCCGACCACACGATGGCTCGCCCTCGCTGAGGGCGGAGCCGACCGACACACCAGCGACCGTCAACGGAGGTGAGCGTGGACGCCGTCACCGAGAACCTCGACCTGTTCTGGGGCGGGTTCCTGCGGTCCCTGGGCATCTGCCTGTGGGGCATGGTGGGCGCACTCGCGCTCGGCACCGTGCTGGCCGCGTTCCGCGTCTCCCCCGTAGGGCCGTTGCGGGCGCTCGGCACCGCGTGGGTGACGCTGGTGCGCAACTGCCCCCTGACGGTCGTGCTGTTCTTCTTCGCGTTCGGCTTCCCGGAGATCGGGATCAACGGCAGCTACTACGTCTTCGGCGTGAGCGCCCTGGTGGTCTACACGTCCGCCTTCGTCTGCGAGGCGCTGCGTTCGGGCATCAACTCGGTGCCCGCCGGTCAGGCCGAGGCCGCCCGCGCCATCGGACTTCCGTTCACCAAGACGCTGAGCCAGGTCGTCCTGCCCCAAGCGTTCCGGACCTCCATCCCGCCGGTCGGCAGCGTCATCATCGCCATGTTCAAGAACTCCGCCGTCGTCGGCGCCTTCGGGGTCGGCCGCGACCTGTTCAGCGTCGGTGAGTCGCTGACCAGCGCGCAGGGCTACGCCTCGTTGCCCGTGCTGACGGGCGTGGCCATCGGCTACCTGCTGATCACGTTGCCCGCCGGCGCGATCCTGGGACTGCTCGAGCACAGGTTGGCGATCGTCCGATGAGCGAGTACACCGTCCTGTACGACGCCCCCGGCCCGCGGGCCCGGCGCCGCAATCTCGTCGGCGGCATCATCGCCACCGTCCTGATCCTGGCTGCCCTCGCCATCGTGGTGAAGCGTCTCGCCGACCAGGGCCAGTTCGACGCGGAGCTCTACCGCCCGCTCGTCGACCCGAACCACGAGTACTTCAGAGACGACTGGCGCACCCTCGGCGGTGGGCTGCTCAACACGCTGAAGGCCGCGGCGCTCGCCATCGCGTTCTCCGTCGTGCTGGGGACGCTCCTCGGCGTGGCACGCATGATGCTCGGGAGGTTCTCACGCCTGCCTCTCGTGGGCGTCATGGAGCTGCTCCGCGGTCTGCCGGTCGTCATCACGATCTTCTTCGCCTGGCGGGTGCTTCCTGAGGTGGGCGTCGACCTGTCCGGGATGCCGGGGGGCGGCGGCCTGTGGTACCTCGTCATCGGGCTCACCGCGTACAACATGGTGATCATCGCGGAGATCCTGCGGGCCGGCGTGCTGTCCCTGCCGACCGGCCAGCGGGAGGCCGCCCTGGCCATCGGGTTGACTCCGGTCGGCGCGATGCGGCTGATCCTGCTGCCCCAGGCCGTGCGCACGATGTTGCCGGCGTTGATCAGCCAGGTCGTCGTCATCCTCAAGGACACGTCGCTGGCCGCGGTGCTGGGCCTATACGAAGAGCTGCTCCGCCGGGGCAACCTGCTCGGCCAGTACTTTGACAACCCGATCCAGCTGCTGTTCCTGGTCGCCACCATCTTCATCGTCATCAACTACCTGCTGAGTCGCCTCGCCCGGTGGGTCGAGGGTCGCATGCGTCGCGGAGGACAGACCTCCGGCGAGCCGGTGACCGTCGACCAGGGCGCTATGACCGGCGGCGGCGCCGCCTGACCACGGTGGCAGGTCCTCGACCCGTCAGAGCTGATCGTCCTCGGCGCCGGCGAGCGCCTCGCGGACGACGGATAGCGCCAGGCCACCGGGATAGCCCTTGCGGGCCAGCATGCCCATGAGCCGGCTGACCTGCTTGTCGTACGGCACGCCGTGCAGGCTCCGCAGTCGCCGCTCGACCAGGCCCCGCGCGAGCTCGCGCTCCGACTCCTCGTCGATGGTCTCCAGCGACGCCCGGGCGGTCTCGTCATCGACGCCCTTGCGGCGCAGCTCCTGGGCGAGGGCACGCCGGCCCAGCCCGCGACCGGTCCGCTGGGAGCGCACGAGCACCTCGGCGAACGCCGCGTCGTCGACCAGCCCGACCTCCTCGAACCGGTCGAGCACACGCTCGGCCACCGCCTCGTCGGCGCCACGCTGGGCGAGCTTGTCGGCTAGCTGGGCGCGGCTGCGCGGGGCCATGGTGAGCTGGCGCAGCACGATCGCCCGCGCTACCGACTCGGGGTCGGCGTCCGGCGTGGCGTCGGCGGTGCCGCCGGGAACCGGCTCGCTCGGACCGGGGGGCCGGGACCGATGTCGGCCCCGGCCCCCGGACGAGCGTTCAGACGTGGGCACGGATCAGAAGCTGACCTTGGCCTCGGCCGGCTCCTCGGCCGGCGCGGCGACGCGCGGGCCGATGCCGAGCTTCTCCTTGATCTTCTTCTCCAGCTCGTTCGCCAGGTCGGGGTTGTCGCGCAGGAACGACCGCGCGTTCTCCTTGCCCTGACCCAGCTGGTCGCCGTCGTAGGTGTACCAGGCACCGGACTTGCGCACGAAGCCGTGCTCGACGCCCATGTCGATGAGCCCGCCCTCACGCGAGATGCCCTGGCCGTAGAGGATGTCGAACTCGGCCTGCTTGAACGGCGGGGCCATCTTGTTCTTGACGATCTTGCAGCGGGTGCGGTTGCCGACCGGCTCGCTGCCGTCCTTGAGCGTCTCGATGCGGCGAACGTCGAGGCGCACGGAGGCGTAGAACTTCAGCGCCTTGCCACCCGTGGTGGTCTCGGGCGAGCCGAACATCACGCCGATCTTCTCGCGGAGCTGGTTGATGAAGATGGCGGTGGTCTTCGACTGGCTGAGTGCACCGGTGATCTTGCGCAGGGCCTGCGACATCAGCCGAGCCTGCAGGCCGACGTGGCTGTCGCCCATCTCGCCCTCGATCTCGGCCCGCGGCACGAGCGCGGCGACCGAGTCGATGACGATGATGTCGAGGGCGCCGGAGCGGATCAGCATGTCGGCGATCTCGAGCGCCTGCTCACCGGTGTCGGGCTGGGAGACCAGCAGCGCGTCGGTGTCGACACCGAGCTTCTTGGCGTACTCGGGGTCGAGCGCGTGCTCGGCGTCGATGAAGGCCGCGATGCCGCCCGCCTTCTGCGCGTTGGCGACGGCGTGCAGCGCCACGGTCGTCTTACCCGAGGACTCCGGGCCGTAGATCTCGACGACCCGGCCGCGCGGCAGGCCGCCGATGCCGAGCGCGACGTCGAGCGACACCGAGCCGGTGGGGATCACCTCGATCGGCGCGCGCACGTCGTCACCGAGGCGCATGACCGACCCCTTGCCGAACTGCCGGTCGATCTGGGCGAGGGCGGTGTCGAGGGCCTTGTCGCGGTCTGCGGGAGCGGGCATGTGTGTCACCTCTGGTTCACGGACGGCGCCTGCCGGCCGGTGGTCTGATGTCGTCGAGGGAGACGCTAGGCGCCTGCACCGACAGTCGGCGCTCGTCGACCCGAGGCTGTGGACAACCAGCGTGTCGCGGGCACCTGTGGACGAGCATATCCGAACAGGTGTTCGGGTCGAGGGACGTCCACCGCGCGTGTCGCGGGCGGCGCCGCGCCCACCGTCAGACCGGCCGACCGACCGGTTCGGCGGCTTCGCGGCGCTCCCCGAGGACCACGGTGCGACCCAGGTGGCGCGCCATCGACAGCAGGACGGCAGCCCACACCGCCAGTGCCACCCACAGCTCGGCCGCCCCCACCGCCCGCACGAGGGGCAGGTGATCGGCCTGGCCGAGGTAGAGGCCGGCGACCGCGTACATGCCGAGCGGGAAGACGATGCTCCACCAGGTCGCCTCGTAGCGCAGCGGCACGCCGTGCCGGACGTGCCGCCACCACCCGGCCGCGACGAGCACGGGGATCAGCCAGGAGGCGAAGCTCCAGAACACGATCGCGGTGCCCCCGGCGAGCCCGCGCATCGCCGTCGCCATCGGCGTGTCGGCCATGCCCACGATCCGGGCGCCGGCGAGCACGGTGATGGAGCACGCGCCCATGGCCACCCAGTAGGGCGGCGTGAGGTCCTCGGGCCGCAGCTCGTAGAGCATCATCCGCAGGGCCACGAGCACGCCGGCCGCGGCGTACAGGAAGATGCCGACCGACCACGACACGACGGCGAGCACGGCCAGCTCGCGCTGCGCCGCCCCCGCGTGCGGCTCCAGGCCCGCGGCGGCGACCGCCACCGACTGGCTGGCGACGACCCAGATGAACCACGTGCCGTTGGCGGTGGCGACCACCGGCCGGGTGCTGTGGCCGAGCACCGCAGTCCACGGCACGACGTAGCCGAGCACCAGCCACAGGGCTCCCGCCACGCTCAGCAGCACTGCCGTCAGCCCGTACCGGCCGTCGAGCCCCAGCCGCGCAGCCAGGACGTCGGTGCCCGCCACGAGCGTGAAGAACCCGAACGCGCGCCGTGGGTCGGCGAAGTCGTCGGCGACCGCGCGCCTGAACCACAGCAGGCGGCCCAGGCTGAGCACCGTGAGCGCCACCCACGCGACGGCGGTGGCGGCCAGGAAGACGCCCGACCACGTCCGATGCCCCTGCAACCACAAGCCCGTCGACAGGATCCCGGTGGCCATCACCAACGCGAAGTAGCCGGGGGTCAGGCTCTCGACGGCCGCACTGATCCGTGGGCCGAGCGTCGCCCCCTCACCCTTCACCTCGGTGACGCTACCGGCGAGCAGCCCGTCCTTCTAGGCTCTTCGCATGTGTCGCAGCATCAAGACCCTTCGTGAGCCGTACGTCGAGGACGTCGGTGAGGCCGACGTCCGCGCCGCCGCGCTGCAGTACGTGCGCAAGATCAGCGGCTTCCGGCAGCCGGCGCCCCACAACGCGCAGGCCTTCGAGGCGGCGGTCGACGCCGTCGCGGCGGCCACCGCGCACCTGCTCGACCAGCTCGAGGTGCGCGGCAGCCGCCGCCCGGCGTGACGCGGCGCTGGACCCGCTAGGCGGCCGACACCTCGGCCCGCTCGGCCGGCTTGCGGGTGATGAGCGGCACGACCAGCGCGACGAGCGCGATGATGCCGATCACCGTGAAGCCCAGCGTGTACTGCTTGTTCTCGCCGATCAGCTTGGAGATCAGCAGCGGGCCGACGATGCCGCCGAGGCTCCAGGCCACGAGCATCAGGCCGTAGATCGCGCCGGCGAACCGCACGCCGAAGAACTGACCCGCCGTCGACGGCATGGTGCCGAAGGCCCCGCCGTAGCAGGTGTAGACGAGCGCGGCCAGGATCGCGAAGAGCGCGGGTGAGCTCGCGTGCGGGATCAGCAGCAGGCACACGCCCTGGATGCCGAGGATCGCCAGGAACGCCGGCATCTTGCCGATGATGTCCGACAGCCAGCCCCAGAACACGCGACCAGCGCCGTTGAAGATCGCCAGCACGCCCACCAGGCTCGCGGCGCCGACCTTCGACATGCCGCTGATGTCGGTGGCGCTGCCCGCGGCGACGGAGATGAGCGAGATGCCCGCGAGGACGCTCAGCGTGAGGATCGCCGTCAGGAGGTACCACTGCGGCGTGCGCAGCGCCTCGGCCGCGGTGAACTGGCGGGTCCGCACGGGCTCAGCCGTCGTGGCGGCGGTCGGGGTCGCGGCGGCGGCGGGTGCCGCCGGGTTCCGGAACTGGCTGGCGCCGATCAGGATCGCCACCAGGTAACCGATACCCAGCCACAGGAACGCCTTCGTGGGCACGTCGGGCGAGCCGTCGATGAGCGCCTGTCCGACGGGTGCGGTGATGACCGCGCCGAAGCCGAAACCGGCCACCGCGATGCCGGTGATGAGGCCCGGCTTGTCGGGGAACCACTTCTGCAGCATGGCGATCGGCACGATGTAGACCATGCCGAGACCGAAGCCACCGAGGACGCCGTAACCCAGCACCAGGAGCCAGAAGGAGTCGGCGCGGGCGAACGACGCGATGATGACGCCGATGCTGTAGACCACGCCGCCGGTGAGCGCGACGATGCGCGGGCCGCGCGTGTCCTGGATCCGGCCACCGATGTAGCTGCCGACGAAGATCATGCCGATCGCCACCTCGAACGGCACGGTGGCCTGCGCCTTGCTCCAGCCGAAGGCGCCGTCGTCCTGCAGCGCCTTGGAGAACACGCTCCAGGCGTAGACGGCACCGATGGCCAGCTGCACCAGCACGGCGGCCACGAGGATCACCCAGCGGTTGCCGCCGGTCGTGGCCGGGGACTGACCGGCGGTGGTTCGACTCTCAGTCATGCTCTCTCCTCTACGGCCGGGTCAGCCGATGGTGGTGATGGAGTCCCCCACGACGCCCGCTTCTCGACGTCGCTCGAGCCGCTCACGCTGTGGCGTGACGGTGTACTTCGGGTCCTTGGCCGAGACGAGCCCGGCCTCGAAGACCCCGAACCGGGTGCAGGCCGACCCGGCGAGCAGCGCAGCCCCACTGAGCGCTGCCGCGGCGCGGTTGCGGCCGAAGATCGCCGCGCCCACCGCGCCCGCCACGGTCAGCACCTTGCTGGCGCGCATCAACGCACCAGCCCGGCCCTCATGCAGTGGCTCCGCGACGACCTCGTGCATCGAGCGCTCCATGCGCTCGGTGGCCACGAGCTCGGCCGCGGCGCCGAGCACCGCGAGTGCACGTGCGGGCTTGGTCTGCGACGTCGGCGACGTCAGCAGGGCCAGCCCGGCCGCCGCGGCGTTGGCCGACGAGACGAAGACGAACGGCAGCTCCTTGTACGACGCGTGCCAGGTCGGCGTCGCGGTGTCGGCCAGCAGCACCGCCGTGTACGACGCCAGCGGCGCGGCGAAGGCGGCCGAGCCGGCGGAGGCCGCCGCATCGGCCAGCTTGGCCACGGCGCCGAGCGCCGAGTCGTCGTCGAGGTGGGGGCGCACGACCTCGGTCGCCACCGCGAGCCCCGCGAAGGTGCCGAAGGCGCTGAGGATCCACGACCCGACCGACATCGGCGACGTGAGCTTCACCGTGCGCATCATGTTGAGCGCGCGGCTCGGCTTCCCGAGGTCACGCACCAGCGCCAGGCCTCCGGCTGCCACAGCGGCGAGCGCGGCGTAACGGCTGTTGCGGCGCAACGTCTTCAGGCCACGCGCGTGCGCGCCCGCGCCAAGCAGGCCGGATCCCGCCGCGACGCCGCCCAGGAAGATGTACGCCGGGATGTCGGCCTCCCACGGAGCCGGCTTGACCACCGGGCGCCCGTAGTAGCTGTCGAACCGGATGTCGGGCACCATCAGCGACTCGTCCCGCCGACGGCCGCCCTGTCCGCCGCGTCGGCGTCCCGAACGCGACGGCTCCGGCGGCCGGTCGGCGTCGAAGGGGTTGGTGGTCACCGGCGCCTCCCGAGGAACACGGTCGCGGCCATCGCCAGCATGCCGACGGCGGCGAACCCCGCCTTGCGGAACATGTCCGGCAGGTCGGCGGTGGTGACCACGGGGTCCGGCGGCAGGCCGTAGACCTCGGGCTCGTCGAGCAGCAGGAACACCGAGCCCGTGCCGCCCACGCCGTCGTGGTCGTTGCCTCCGTAGATGCGCGCCTCGGTGAACCCATTGGCGTGCAACGTGTTCACGCGCTCCTGCGCTCGTTCGCGCAGGTCGCTCAGCTCGCCGAACTGGATGGACGTCGTCGGGCAGGCCTGTGCGCACGCCGGCGTCTGGTCATGGCTGATGCGGTCGTAGCAGAGCGTGCACTTCTGGGCGACGCCGGCGTTCTTGACCGTGGCGTCGCCGGCCCGGCGCTCGATGACGCCGAACGGACACGCGGCGACGCAGTAGCCGCAGCCGTTGCAGACGTCGTCCTGCACCACGACCGTGCCGTGCTCGGTGCGAAACAGCGCACCGGTCGGGCACACGTCGAGGCACGCGGCGTGCGTGCAGTGCTTGCACACGTCGGACGACATGAGCCACCGGAAGTCGGGCACCTCCGCGAGCACCGGCTCCGCCGTCGCGGTCGCCGCCGGCGGCCCGGAGCCGGGCATGCCCAGCGCGACGAGGCGGCGTCCGGACTCGCGGGCCTGCTCGATGCGCTCG
>JBQCES010000258.1:0-2745 GCA_051960055.1 Angustibacter sp.
CGTGGGGAGAGGGAAATCCGCCTCCGCGTCGGCTTCGACGGCTGCGAGCCGCTGCGCCCGGCGGACCTCGCCGGCACGGACCGCCACCACCCCGAGCAGGATGAGCACCCCGCCGCCGAGCTGCATCGCCCCCGGGAGCTCCGCCAGCAGCACCCAGGCGAACAGCACCGCGAAGAGCACCTCGGTCAGGCCCACGAAGGACGCGACCGTGGACCCCAGGCTGCGCGCCGCGACGATACCGAGCAGGTATGCCGCGGCCGCCGCCACGAGCGCCAGCTCGCCGATGGCGACCCACCAGGGGAGCTCGCTGCCGCGCAGCACCACGTCGGAGGCGACGAACCGCATCGGCAGCACGCCGACCAGCCCGAGCACGCCCAGCACGACCGCGCCGGCGACCATGCCGAGGCCGGCGAGGCCGACGGGCGGCAGGCCGGAGTCGTGGGCCGCGAGGACGAAGTACGTCGCCAGACCGGTGGCCGCGAGCAGCCCCCAGACGACGCCCACGAGGTCGGGGCTGCTCTGGCCCGACAGGTCGAGCACGAGCGCCAGGCCCAGCACGGCGAGGACCACACCCGCCCCGGTCAGCACCCCGGGGGCACGGCGCGTCCGCAGCCAGACCCACAGCACGACGAGGACGACACCGAGGTACTCGAGCAGGAGCGCGACGCCGACGTCGAGCCGCTGCACGGCATAGAAGTAGGTCACCTGGCAACCGGCCACGGCCACCGCTCCGTAGGCGAGCACGGCCCCGGCGTTGCGGCGCAGCAGGTGCCAGCGGCCGCGCATGGCGAGCGTCGTGGGGACGGCCAGGGCGAGGGCGGCACCGGCCACGCGGAGCAGCACGACGGCACCGGAGCTCCAGCCCTCGACGAGCAGCGACTTGGCGAACGGGCCACTGGTGCCGAAGGTCGCGGCCGAGGCGAGGGCGAACCACAGCCCCACGCCGGTGCCGGGTGCGCGCTGGCTCATCGGTTCGCTCCTGTCAGGGGTCAAAGCGTCGTATGCTCATGACGCTAGCGAGCCCGCTCGTCAGGAGTCAAGATGCTTTTCGCCCATGACACCGAGGTCGCGCTGCGCGGGGCGGCGGCACTGGTCAACACGGCGGCCACCCTGCCGACCGACCACGACGACCTCACCACCGTTGACGACCTCGACGCCTTCGTCCGCGAGTGGGGCTGGACCGGTTCGCGCACAGGCGACCGCGGCGAGCTCGACGCCGTGCGGGCGCTGCGGCCGCGGCTGCGGGCGCTGTGGACCGTCGACGCAGACGAGGCCGTGACCATCGTCAACGAGCTGCTGGCCGAGGCCGGGGCCCTCCCCCAGCTCGTCCGCCACGACGAGTGGTCCTGGCACCTGCACGCCACCCCGCCCGAGGCCCCGCTGGCCACCCGCATGGCCGTCGAGGCGGCGATGGCGATGGTCGACGTCATCCGCGCCGACGAGCTCGACCGGCTGCGGGTCTGCGCCGCCGACGACTGCGAGGACGTGGTCGTCGACCTCAGCCGCAACCGGTCCAAGCGCTACTGCGACGGGACGTGCGGCAACCGCGCCAACGTCGCGGCATACCGCGCCCGCCGCGCCGGCACCGCCTGACGCCGCTGAGGCTCAGGCTGGCCTCAGGCGCGGCCGTCGAAGAGGCTCGTGACCGAGCCGTCCTCGAAGACCTCCTGGATGGCCCGGCTGATGAGCGGCGCGATCGACAGCGTCGTGAGCTTGTCGAACTCGTGCTCGGGTGCGATCGGCAGGGTGTTCGTCACGATGACCTCGCGCGCCTGGCAGGCCTTGAGCCGGTCGACGGCGGGACCGGACAGGATGGCGTGGGTCGCCGCGATGACGACGCCCGCGGCCCCGTCGGCCATCAGCGCGTCGGCCGCCTTGGTGATCGTGCCCGCCGTGTCGATCATGTCGTCGACGAGCACGCAGACGCGGCCCTCGACCTCACCGACGACGCGGTTGGCGACGGTCTCGTTCGGCCGGTCGATGTCGCGGGTCTTGTGGATGAACGCCAGCGGCGCGCCACCGAGCCGCTCGGACCACTGCTCGGCCACCTTGATGCGGCCGGCGTCCGGGGAGACAACGGCCAGCTGCTCGTGGCCGTACTTCTCGCGCACGTACTCGGACAGGATCGGCAGCGCCATGAGGTGGTCGACCGGGCCGTCGAAGAAGCCCTGGATCTGCGCGGTGTGCAGGTCGACCGCCATGAGCCGGTTCGCGCCCGCGGTCTTGAACAGGTCGGCGACCAGGCGGGCCGAGATCGGCTCGCGGCCACGGTGCTTCTTGTCCTGGCGCGCGTACCCGTAGAAGGGCAGCACCACGGTGATCCGCTTGGCCGACGCCCGCTTCAGCGCGTCGATCATGATGAGCTGCTCCATGATCGCGTCGTTGATCGGCGTCGTGTGGCTCTGGATCACGAACGCGTCCGAGCCGCGGACCGACTCCTCGTAGCGGACGTACGTCTCGCCGTTGGCGAAGTCGTACGCGCTCGTCGGCACCAGCTCGGTGGCGAGGAGCTTGGCCACCTCCTGCGCCAGCTCGGGGTGCGCACGGCCCGAGAAGACCATGAGGTTCTTCTCGGTGGTCCTCAGGATGCCGGTCACGCCTGGTCCTGCCCTTCGCTGCTGGAGTCGGTATGCCGGGCGGCCGCCTCGGCCGCCTCCGCCGTCGGGGTGCCGGCGCGGGACCGCGCGACCCAGCCGTCGATGTTGCGCTGGCGACCGCGGGCGACGGCGATCTGGCCGGGGTCGA
>JBQCES010000259.1:0-11200 GCA_051960055.1 Angustibacter sp.
TACGAGGCCGACGTCGTGGTGCGCGACGTGCTCGGCCAGGGCGGTGCGCCCGCCAGCTACGACGCGATCCCGCGCGTGACCTTCACCGACCCCGAGATCGGGGCGGTCGGGCTCACCGAAAGCGCTGCCCGAGAGCGGTTCTCGAACATCCGCGTCGGCTCGGTGGACGTCGCCACGACCACACGCGGCTGGATCCACGGCCCCGGTGGTGCCGGCTTCATCTCGGTGGTCGAGGACGCCGACCGGGGCGTCCTCGTCGGTGCGACCTCGGCCGGCCCGACCGGCGGCGAGGTGCTCGGCTTCCTGGCGCTCGCCGTCTCGGCGCAGGTTCCGGTGCAGCAGATGATCGACATGCCGTACGCCTACCCCACGGTGCACCGCGGGATCCAGAACGCGCTCAAGGACCTCAGCTCGTGACCCTCGACCCGGCGGCCCTGCTCGCCCGCTACGACGAGCAGGAGCGGTTCGGCGCCCCGAACCGCGACGGCGAGACCACCGAGCGCGTGGGTGCGATGAAGCGCACCCTCTACGCCGCGGACCAGGGGTTCGTCACCGCGCGCGACCTCGACGAGACGACGGCCGAGGCCGCGATCCGCGAACAGGTGGAGTACTTCTCCGCGCTCGACGGCGGCCGCGGCTGCCGCTTCGAGTGGAAGGTCTACGGCCACGACCGTCCTGCCGACCTGGGGGCGCGGCTCGAGGCGGCGGGTTTCGAGCCCGACGACGTCGAGGCGCTCGTGATCGGCTCGACCGGCGACGTCCTGCGGGCCACGGAGGGCACGGACGTCCCCGCGGGAGCCCGGCTGCGCGAGGTCGGCGACGACACGCTCGAGGTCGACGCGCAGCGGATCGCCGACCTGCACACCGAGGTGTGGGGCGAGCCGATCCCGGGGTACGCCGAGCGCCTGGTGCACGACAAGCGCGCCGACCCGCGCGGCGTGCGGCTCTACGTCGTCGAGACGGACGACGGCGCCCGCCGCGTGCTGAGCGCCGCCCGCCTCGAGATGCGGCCCGGCGCCGAGCCGGGTGCTGCGCCGCTCAGCGACTTCGCGGGGCTGTGGGGTGGGGCCACCGTGGCCGACTGGCGGGGGCGCGGCATCTACCGTTCGCTGGTGCGCCTGCGGGCTCAGCACGCGGCCGAGGCGGGCGTGCCGTACCTGCAGGTCGACGCCTCACCCGACAGCCGGCCGATCCTCGAGCGCCTGGGCCTGGTGCAGGTCGACTGGACGCGCCCCTACGTGTGGTCGCCGCCCAGCTGAGCCGCGTAACCGGGCCGCGCCGCGGCGAAGTGCTCGTCCCACGAGGGGGCGGAGGCGTCGTCCAGCACCGCGCCCATGACGTCGAGGTGCGCGTGCCACCCCGCCGCGTACTCCGGCGCCTGCCTCGGCGTGAGGCCGTCGTGGTCGAGCACCAGCCGGCACCGCTCGACGGCGAGCTGCTCGATCGACACGGCGACGGACGTCGAGCGCTCGACGTCGTGCACCCACTCGACCGCGAGGGCCGTCGGCGGCTCGCACGACCGCACCGTGAACTGCGCGTCGTCGTCGTCGAAGTGGACGACGACCCGGCCACCGACGCGGAAGTCCCCTGACGCCGGGGCCAGCCAGCGCGCGAGCCGGTCGGGCGTGGTGAGGGCGTCCCAGAGGTCGGCGGCGTCCGTGGCGTACTCGCGGGTGAACCGCACGGCGTGGCCGGCGGCGGTGCGCCGAAGGACGCCGTCGAGGGTGAGGGGGCTCATGGCTGCTCCTGCGGGTCGGGTGAGGTGGCGGGTGAGGTGGGCTTCTGGCTCCTGCGGCTGCGGCCGCGCTGGACCTCCGTCTCGAGGGCGTCGAGGCGCTGCGACCAGAAGCCGCGCACCTCGGCCAGCCAGTCCTCGACGTCGGCCAGTGCCTCGGGGCGCAGCGCGTACACGCGCTGGGTGCCCCGGGGCTCGACGCTCACGACGCCGGCCTCGCGCAGCACCCGCAGGTGCCGTGACACGGCCGGGCGGCTGACCGCGAAGTGCGTGCTCAGGGCGCCGGCGGACTGCTCGCCGCTCGCCAGCAGGCGCACGAGCTCGCGGCGGGTGTCGTCCGCGAGGGCGACGAAGGGGTCCATGCGCTGACCGTAACTCACGCGTTACGTAACGCGCAAGTTACCTACCTCGAAACACATCGATGTAGTTCGGCGTGTCGAGTGGCCCAGCCGTGCTCAGCTGAGAGAAACTGACGCGGGACTTGTGTGACTGGTGTTCCTTCTGAGGTGCGGATCACTTACCGTGGTCGAGCGTGCGACTCAGTGTGCGCACTCAAGTACGGCTCGCAGCTCGACGAAGGGTCCTCATGCGCGCTCAGCACCGATCCCGTGTGCGGCGTCCGGTCGCGCTCGCCCTGAGCGCCGTGGTCGCGGCTTCCGGCGTCGTGGCGATGTCGGCGTCGACGGCCACCGCCGACCCCGTCTACCCGAGCGCCGACCAGGTGGCCGGAGCGAAGCGAGCCGTCACCGACGCCGCCGCCTCGGTGTCGGGGCTCGAGGCATCGCTCGCCGTCGCGTCGTCGCGGCTGGAGGCTCTGCAGACCCAGGTGCAGTTCGCGGCCGAGGCCTACGACGCGGCCCAGGTCGAGCTGCAGCAGCGCACGCAGGCCGCGCAGGCTGCGGCGGCGTCCGCGCGCGCGGCGGCGGCCGCGGCCGACAAGGCGCAGGACGACGTCGGCCAGCTCGCCGTCGACTCCTACTACGACGGTCAGGGGCTCGGCGGCCTCGAGGTGCTCATGGGGGCCAGCACGCCGACCGAGCTGCTGAACTCGGCCGCCAGCTACCGCATCGCCAACACGGTGATCGAGCAGACCTTCGAGCGCGCGCGGGCCAGCCGTGTCGTCGCCGGTGTGATGCAGCGTCAGGCGGCCGCGGCGCTGGCCCAGCAGCAGGCGGCGGCGGCGCGGCTGGAGCAGGCGCGCCAGAACGCCGAGGCCAAGGCGTCAGCGGCGCAGGCCGAGACCGCCACGATCGCCGCCGAGCGCTCTCGCATGATCACCCAGCTCGCGGCGCTGCGGCAGACGTCGGTGCGCCTGGAGACCGAGCGGCAGAACGGCATCGCGGCCGAGCGCCAGCGCCGCGCTGAGCAGGCGCGGGCGGCCGCCGCCAAGCGAGCCGCTGAGGCCGCCGCGAAGGCGGCGGCGGAGCAGGCGGCGGCCGACCGCAAGGCCGCCGAGCAGCGCGCCGAGGCCGAGCGCCGACGCCGCGAGCGGGAGAAGGCCAACCAGGGCTCGTCGGGAGGGTCCTCGGGCGGGAGCGGGTCGTCGTCCGGTGGCTCGTCGGGCGGGTCGGGCGGGTCCGGTGGGTCCGGTGGGTCCGGTGGGTCCGGTGGCTCCGGTGGCTCGGGCGGGTCCGGTGGGTCCGGTGGGTCCGGTGGCTCCTCCGGTGGCTCCTCCGGTGGCGGTACGTCGACCGGTGGCTCCGGGGGGAGCTCACAGGGTTCGTCGTCCGCGGGTCGGGCGGCGGCCGACTGGGCGCGTACGCAGATCGGCAAGGACTACGAGTGGGGCGCGGACGGCCCCTCGACCTACGACTGCTCTGGCCTCACGCTGCGGGCGTGGCAGCGCGGTGGCGTGAGCCTGCCGCACTCCTCGCGGATGCAGTACGACGTCACCGAGCACGTCTCGTACAGCGCGCTGCGACCCGGTGACCTCATCTTCTACGGCTACGGGTCCGACCCCTCGACGATCCACCACGTGGGCATCTACATCGGCGGCGGGCAGATGGTCGAGGCGCCGTACACTGGCGCGCAGGTGCGGATCGCCAGCATCTGGCGCTCGGGCATGATGCCGTTCGCCGGTCGCCCCTGACCCAGGCGCACTTCGGATCCGAAGCGCACGGAGCGCAGATCAGGCGTGCGGCTCCTGCGCGCCCGGCGTCGTCTGCACCTTGGCGTGCGCCGGAGCCGTCTTGGCCCGCTCGTACGACGCCGTGACCTCGGCCTCGGCCTCCGCGCGACCCGCCCAGTGGGCGCCCTCGACCGACTTGCCCGGCTCGAGGTCCTTGTAGGTCTCGAAGAAGTGCTGGATCTCGAGGCGGTCGAAGTCCGACACGTCGTCGAGGTCCTGGATGTGGCTCAGCCGGGGGTCGCCGGCCGGCACGCAGAGCAGCTTGTCGTCGCCGCCGGCCTCGTCGCGCATGTGGAACATGCCGATCGTGCGGGCCCGGATCAGGCAGCCGGGGAACGTCGGCTCCTCGAGCAGCACCAGCGCGTCGAGCGGGTCGCCGTCCTCACCGAGCGTGCCCTCGACGTACCCGTAGTCGGCGGGGTAGCGGGTCGAGGTGAACAGCATGCGGTCGAGGCGGATGCGGCCGGTCTCGTGGTCGACCTCGTACTTGTTGCGCTGCCCCTTGGGGATCTCGATCGTGACGTCGAACTCCACAGCCCGGTCCCTCTTCCGCTGGTGGTCGGTGCGACGGCTATGGTCGCGGTGTCCATGATCGCGGTCGCGCGCGGTCGTCGCACCGCTCGAGGGGTGCGCATCGCGCGTGACCTTCGCCAGTGTCCCGCACCCGGGCCACGCACGCCCAAGGGGGGTCGATGCGCAGCGGGTCTCCGCGCACCGGCCGGTGGGTCGCCGGCGCTCTCGTCGTCCTGGCGGTCGCGGGGTACGCCACCGCCGACGCGCTCGACGTCGTGCCCGGCGTCCTCACCACCTCCACGCCGCCGGCCGCCGCCACGCCGCGCCCGACCCCGCGCGACCCGGCCCCGCAGACGGCCCAGCCCGTGCTGCCCGCGTTGTCCGACCAGGCGCCCGCACCCGCCAGCGCCAGGCTCGGCCGGCTCCTCGGGCCGCTGCTCGACGCGCCCGCGCTCGGGCCCAACGTCTCGGCCGCCGTCGTCGACGCCCGCTCCGGTGAGCTGCTGCTCGGCCGCGACGTCGACCGCGGTCACGTGCCGGCGTCCACCACCAAGCTGCTCACGGCGGCCGCCGCCCTGACGACGGTGGGCGGCGACACGCACCTGGCCACGCGCGTGGTGCAGGGCGCCACCCCCGACGAGATCGTGCTCGTGGGCGGTGGTGACGTCCTGCTCGGCACGGGCGCGTCGCAGGAGGAGCAGACCGTCGGCCACGCCGGCCTGGCGACGCTGGCGGCTCAGGTGGCCTCGGCGCTGAGCGGCCAGGGACGTCGCGACGTCGCGGTGCGCTTCGACGACGGCCTCTTCGAGGGCCCCGCGGTCAGCCCGACGTGGGACCCGTCCGACCTCACCCACGGGTACGTCGGCCGCGTCACGGCGCTCGGGCTCGCCCGCGACCGGCCGCGCACCGGGCACCCCGGCGCCACCGACCCGTCGAAGGCGACGGCCCTGGCCTTCGTGCAGGCGCTACGGCGGCAGGGCGTGACGGTCAGCGGCACGGTCGCGCGCTCGCGGGCGACCGTCGACGCACCGGTGCTCGGCGAGGTGCGGTCGGCGTCCGTCGCCAGCATCACCGAGCTCGCGCTCACCGACAGCGACAACCTGCTGGCCGAGGTGCTGGCCCGGCTGACGGCCCGCGCCATGCAGCGGCCGACGACCTTCGAGGACTCCGCGCTCGCCGTCCTGGACGCCGTCCGCGGCCTCGGCGTCGAGGTGGGCCCCGCCCGCATCGTCGACGGCAGCGGACTCGGCCACGGCAGCACGGTGCCCGCGCGGGTGCTCGCCGACCTGCTCGTGCTCGCATCCGGCGACAAGGAGCCGCGGCTGCGGCCGATCCTCGTCGGCCTGCCCATCGCGGGGTTCTCGGGCACCCTGACGCACCGGTTCGCCGGTGTCCGCACGCACCGGGCGGCCGGACTGGTGCGGGCCAAGACGGGCACGCTCACCGGAGTCAGCGCCCTGGCCGGGCTCACGGTCGACGCCGACGGCCGGATGCTCGTGCTCGTGCTCATGGCCGACGACGTGCCGCCCACGGGCACGTTGGCGGCACGTGACGCGTTCGACAAGGCAGCGGTCGCACTGACCGCGTGCGGCTGCCGTTGAGCCCGGTCATCCGGCTCGTCACGAGTCGCGACGATCCTGCTGCCGGGTGAGGATGTGGCGATGAGCGAGGAGCTGCTCGACCGTCTCGTCGACTGGGACCTGGCGGCGGCCACGGCCCGCCGGCTGGCCCGCCCCGGACCCCAGGTGAGCGCCGCCGAGGCCACCGACGTCGTGCGCGAGGTGCGCGAGGCCGCCGTCCGCGCGCGTCCGCACGTCGCCGAGATCACCGGCCTGCACACGCAGGACGACGACCCCGTGGTGCTCGTGGTCGACCGGCCGCGCTGGGTCGAGGCGAACCTGCAGACGCTGCGGGCCATGCTGCTTCCGGTGGTCGACAAGCTGGCGAGCCGCCGGCACCTGAACGGCACGAACGCCGTCGCCGCGCTGGGTGGCAAGGTGACGGGCGCCGAGGCCGGTGGGCTGCTGGCGTTCCTGTCGAGCAAGGTGCTGGGGCAGTACGACCTCGCGCCGGGCGGCACCCCGCGGCTGCTGCTGGTGGCGCCCAACCTCGTGCACGTCGAGCGCGAGATGGGCGTCGACCCGCACGACTTCCGGCTGTGGGTCTGCCTGCACGAGGAGACCCACCGGGTGCAGTTCACCGCCGTCCCGTGGCTGCGCGAGCACCTGCTCGCCCAGGCGACGTCGCTGGCCGGAGACCTCGCGCCCGACCCCGCGCAGCTCATCACCACGCTCGAGGACGCCGCCCGCCGGCTGCCCGAGGTGCTGCGCGGCGAGGGTGGCTCGCTCATCGACCTGTTCGCCTCGCCCGAGCAGCGCGAGCGCCTGCGGGGCGTGGCGGCCGTGATGTCGCTGCTCGAGGGGCACGCCGACGTCGTGATGGACGAGGTGGGCCCCGAGGTGGTGCCGAGCGTGGCGACGATCCGGGCGCGCTTCACGGCGCGGCGGGCCGGCGTCGACCCGTTCGACCGGATGATCCGCCGGCTGCTCGGGCTCGAGGACAAGATGCGCCAGTACCGCGACGGCGCGGCCTTCGTGCGCGGTGTGGTCGCCGAGGTGGGCATGGACGGCTTCAACGCGGTCTGGACCTCGCCCGAGACCCTCCCCACGCCGCAGGAGATCGCCGACCCGCGGGCCTGGGTGCGGCGCGTCCACCCCTGACCCAGCCTCTCCCGTTGGTTGGCGCGGTGGCACCCTGCACCAGTCCTATTGGAGTGGGGTGCCCCCGCACCAACCGTGTGTTGGAGCAGATCGCCCCAGCCGGCGACGCCTATTGGAGCAGGGTGCCCCCGCGCCAGACCTAGGCTGAGCCCGTGACCGGTCCGGACCCCGCCGTGGCGGCCGTGCGCGTCGCCGTCCGGACGGCGCTCGCCGACCTGCCGCCCGGGCGCCGCGTGCTCGTGGCGGTGAGCGGCGGCGCCGACTCGCTCGCCCTCGCCGCGGCCACCGCGTTCGTCGCGCCGCGGGCAGGCCTCACCGTGGGAGCCGTCGTCGTCGACCACGGTCTGCAGCCCGGCTCGGCGCAGGTGGCCGAGACCGCCGCCCGCACCTGCCGCGAGCTGGGACTCGACCCCGTCGAGGTGGTGCGGGTCGACGTCCCGGACGACGGCACCGGCCCTGAGGCCGCCGCCCGCACCGCCCGCTACGCCGCCCTCGAGCAGGCCGCCGCCCGCCTCGACGCCGCTGCCGTGCTGCTGGGCCACACGCGCGACGACCAGGCCGAGACCGTGCTGCTCGGCCTCGTGCGCGGCTCGGGCACGCGCTCGCTGGCGGGCATGGCCGGACGCCGCGGGCCGCTGCGCCGCCCACTGCTCGACATCGCCCGGACGACGACCCGCCAGGCCTGCGCAGCGCTCGGGCTCACCCCGTGGGACGACCCGCACAACGCCGACGAGCGCTACCTGCGCGTGCGGGCCCGCCGCGTGCTGCCCGAGCTCGAGCAGGCGCTGGGCTCGGGCGTCACGGCCGCCCTGGCCCGCACGGCGGCGCTGGCCCGCGACGACGCCGACGCCCTCGACGCGCTCGCCGCCGACCACCTGCAGCGCCTCGACGCCGACCGCAGCGCGCCGGGCGCCGACGCCGCGCAGCTCGCGGACCTCGCGCCCGCCCTGCGCCGCCGCGTGCTGCGGCTGCTCGCCACCCGGGCCGGCTGCCCGCCCGGCCGGCTCTCGGCGCGCCACCTGGAGGCGGTCGATGCGCTGCTCACGCGCTGGAAGGGGCAGGGTCCGGTGGGCCTGCCGGGCGGCGTCCAGGCCCTGCGCCGATGTGGCAGGCTGCTCCTCGTGGACCACACCGACATGGCGGACGACCTGGCCCAAGTGCTGATCCCCGAGGAGCGCATCCTCGAGCGGCTGGGCGAGCTGGCCGAGCAGATCGACGCCGACTACGCCGGCCGTGACCTGCTGCTGGTGGGCGTGCTGAAGGGCGCCGTCATGGTGATGGCCGACCTCGCCCGCGCCCTGCACCACTCGGCGGAGATGGACTGGATGGCGGTGTCGTCGTACGGCTCGGGCACCCGCTCGTCCGGCGTCGTGCGCATCCTCAAGGACCTCGACGGCGACATCACCGGCCGCAACGTGCTGATCGTCGAGGACATCGTCGACTCCGGTCTCACGCTGTCGTGGCTGGTGTCGAACCTGCGCTCGCGCAAGCCGGAGTCGGTTGAGATCTGCACGCTGCTGCGCAAGCCCGAGGCGGCGAAGGTGGAGGTCGACGTCAAGTACGTCGGGTTCGACATCGCACCGGAGTTCGTCGTGGGCTACGGCCTCGACTACGACCAGCGCTACCGCAACCTGCGCTGCGTGGGCACGCTCGCGCCCCACGTCTACTCCTGAGCCCCACCTGACCCCGACCTGAGCCCCACCTGACGCTGACCGGATCCGACCGGAACACGCCGCGGCAGCCGGACGTTGTGCCGGTGTACCGTCTCACTGCCTGACCGTCACGGCGTGACCGTCATGTGAGCCAGCACGCCAGCAGGACACACCAGCACGCCGGTAGGCGTCGACCGAGCAGGAGGATGGGGCACCTCGAGCCCCGTGATCATGGATTTCAAGCGCATCCTTCGAGGCCCGTTCATCTGGGTCGTGCTCATCGTGCTCATCGGGCTGTCCGTGCTGCGGCTGGGCTCGATCGGCGAGTCCTTCCAGCGCATCGACACCAGCTCGGCGCTGCAGCTCATCGAGCAGGGCAAGGTCGACAAGGTCAAGCTCGTCGACGGCGACCAGCGCATCGACCTGACGCTGCGCAAGGGCGAGTCGTTCACCGGTGACGGCGTCAAGAACGCCACCCACGTGCAGGCCTTCTACATCGCCCCGCGCGGTGACCAGGTCGTGTCGGTGGTCAACTCCGCGGCCGACTCCGGCAAGCTGCCCGGCGGCTTCAACGACAACAACCCGCAGCCCAGCTGGGTGTCGTCGCTGCTGGTGTCGGTGCTGCCGATCCTGATCATCCTGGGCCTGTTCTGGTTCCTCATGAGCCAGGCCCAGGGCGGCGGCAACCGCGTCATGAGCTTCGGCAAGTCGCGGGCCAAGATGGTCAGTAAGGAGGCCCCCAAGGTCACCTTCGCCGACGTCGCGGGCGTCGACGAGGCGGTGGAGGAGCTCCAGGAGATCAAGGAGTTCCTGGCCGAGCCGGCCAAGTTCCAGGCCGTCGGCGCCAAGATCCCCAAGGGCGTGCTGCTCTACGGCCAGCCGGGCACCGGCAAGACGCTGCTCGCACGCGCCGTCGCGGGCGAGGCCGGCGTGCCGTTCTTCAGCATCTCGGGCTCGGACTTCGTCGAGATGTTCGTCGGTGTCGGCGCGAGCCGAGTGCGCGACCTGTTCGAGCAGGCCAAGGCCAACGCCCCGGCCATCATCTTCGTCGACGAGATCGACGCCGTCGGCCGCCACCGCGGCGCCGGCATGGGCGGCGGTCACGACGAGCGCGAGCAGACGCTCAACCAGCTGCTCGTCGAGATGGACGGCTTCGACGTCAAGACCAACGTCATCCTCATCGCGGCCACCAACCGGCCCGACATCCTCGACCCGGCGCTGCTGCGTCCCGGCCGCTTCGACCGGCAGGTCTCGGTCGACGCGCCCGACAAGGCCGGACGCGAGCACATCCTGAAGGTGCACGCCAAGGGCAAGCCGATGGGCCCGAACGTCGACCTCGAGGTCATCGCGCGGCGCACGCCGGGCTTCACCGGTGCCGACCTCGCGAACGTGCTCAACGAGGCCGCGCTGCTCACTGCGCGCGGCAACGCCAAGTTCATCGACAACGCGATGCTCGACGAGGCCATCGACCGCGTCGTCGCCGGCCCGCAGAAGCGCAGCCGGATGATGAACGAGAAGGAGAAGAAGATCACGGCGTACCACGAAGGTGGTCACGCCCTGGTGGCGGCGGCGCTGAACAACACCGACCCGGTCACCAAGATCACGATCCTCCCGCGCGGGCGCGCGCTGGGCTACACGATGGTGCTGCCGGTCGACGACAAGTACTCGACGACGCGCAACGAGCTGCTCGACCAGCTCGCCTACGCGCTCGGCGGCCGGGTGGCCGAGGAGCTCGTGTTCCACGACCCCACGACCGGGGCGTCGAACGACATCGAGAAGGCCACCGGCCTGGCTCGGCGGATGGTCATGCAGTTCGGCATGAGCGAGCGCATCGGCGCCATCAAGCTCGGCAACGAGAGCGGCGAGGTCTTCCTCGGCCGCGACATGGGCCACGGGCGCGACTACTCCGAGGAGGTCGCCGGCATCGTCGACGAGGAGGTGCGTCGCCTGATCGAGGCCGCCCACGACGAGGCCTGGCAGATCCTGGTCGACAACCGCGACGTGCTCGACGAGCTCGTGCTGCAGCTGTTCGACAAGGAGACCCTCGGCGGCGACGAGCTGCTCGAGATCTTCAAGAACATCCGCAAGGCGCCCGAGCGCCCGGTCTGGCTGTCGAGCGAGCGCCGTCCGATCAGCGAGCTCCCGCCGGTGCTGACGCCGGCCGAGCGCGCCGCGAGCAACGGCCACCAGCCGCAGGAGGAGCGCGAGCGCCCGCCCGCCGCCGTCGTCGAGGTGCCCGAGGGTGGCACCGTCGAGCCCGGCGCCTGACCGGCGAGGTGGTCGTGGTCGACCAGGAGCGCGCCGCTGCGGCCGTGCGCGAGCTGCTGCTCGCGATCGGTGAGGACCCGGAGCGCGACGGCCTGCTCGGCACGCCCGAGCGGGTCGCCCGCTCGTTCACCGAGATCTACGCCGGCCTCGGCCAGTCGGCAGCCGACGTGCTGACGACGACGTT
>JBQCES010000260.1:0-34931 GCA_051960055.1 Angustibacter sp.
CGATGACCTGCGGCGGCCGCGGCCGCGCGCGCAGCCGACGAGTGGCGGTGACGCCGTCGACCCGGGGCCTCCGCAGGTCCATCAGCACCACGTGCGGCGCGTGGCGGTCGACCACCTCGGGCACGTGCTCGCCGTCCGACGCCTCACCGACGACGCGCAGGCCGTCGGCGCCGTCGAGCATGAGGGTGAGGGCGCCGCGGACGAGCGCGTCGTCGTCCACCACGACGACCTTGATGGCGTCCGGCGGCTCGGCGTCGGTCATGCGGGCCACGGTAGCCGGGCGGTGACGACGAACCGGCCGTCGACGACGCCGTGCTCGGTCGTGCCGCCGAGCAGGGCCGCGCGCTCGGCGACACCGATGAGGCCGGTGCCGGATCCGTGCGCGGGCTCGGCCGCGGGCCGCAGCGCGTTGCGCACCTGCACCACCAGCTCGTCACCGGGCACTCCGTCGACGCGGACGTCGACCGGCGCGCCCGGGGCGTGACGGCGGGCGTTGGTGAGGCACTCCTGCACGACGCGGTAGGCACCCCGCCCCAGCGTCGGCGGCACGTCGGCGACATCGACCGCGACGGCGAGCACGACGTCGGTACCCGCCGACCGCGTCTCGTCCACCAGTCGCGGGAGGTCGAGCAGGGACGGTTGCGGCGCAAGGGAAGCGGGGCCCTCGGAGTCGGCGGGATCGCCGTCGTCCCGCAGCACCGTGATGACGTCGCGCAGGTCGTCGAGCGCCTGGTGCACCCCGGCGCGGACGACGCCCGCGGCCTCGGCCAACCGTTCGGGCGAGGCGTCGGGTCGGTACTCGAGCGCACCGGCATAGGTCGCGAGCAGCGACAGGCGGTGGGCCAGCACGTCGTGCATCTCGCGGGCGATCCTGGTGCGCTCGGCGCGACGCGCCTCGACCACGCGCGCAGCCTGCTGCTCCTCCGCGCGACGAGCCCTGTCTCGCAACGACTCCAGCAGCATCCGCCGCGCACGGGTGTAGCTGCCCCATCCCACGAGCGTGGCGCTGCCGACGGCGACGAGCACCGCCCACCACCCGAACGACAGGCCGGGCAGGGGACGCCACCACCACCGCAGCAGGTGCGTGGCGACGTCCAGCGCTCCCACGGCCGTCGCCGTCCGATAGCCCCGCTCGGACGACACCCGGTACAGCCCGTACGACGCCCCGGGGGTCCCCGCCGGCGACAGCCCGGCGAGCAGAGCGGTGACGGCCGCGAGCTGCGGTGCGAACCGGTGCAAGGCGACGACGGCGGCCACCGAGCCGACGGCGGTCGCGACGTCGACGGCGGCCGTGGCTCGGGTGGGCTGCGACAGCAGCAGGGCGGTGAGCTGCAGGGCGGTCAGTGCGCCGAGGGCCACCGCCGCGGCGAGACGCTCGACGGCGGGGCGAGGCAGCATGCGGTGGAGGGTACGGCGACCGCGCGCCCTGCGGCACCGACCAAAGTCGGGGGTGCCCGGGCCTTCGGGCGCACCGGATCTGGTCGCGCGGACGATCCCGGCCGCAGGCCCTCGCTGCGACGGTCAGGCCATGACGAACACCACGCCTCAGACCCTGACCCCCTCCGACCACATCTGCGCCGAAGGCTGCACCGCGGCCACCAGCCACCGGCGCCGCTGGTTCACCGTCCTTGCCGTGATGGCCGCCGCGACGGCGACGTGGGGTGTGCTGCACTCCGCGCTCCACATCGACCTGGCCGTGCGGCAGGGCGGCCGCATCCAGCACGTGGACTCGCTCACCGTGACGCTCACCAGCCTCATGGTCGGATTCGCGGCCTGGCTGACCCTCACGCTGCTCGAGCGGGCCACCGAACGCGGCCGGCTCGTCTGGCGGCTGCTCGCGGCCGGCGTCCTGCTGGTCTCGCTCACCGGGCCGGCGGCTGCGGTCACGCGCTCAGCCGGCCTCGGCCTTCTCGCCCTGCACCTGGTGGTCGGCCTGGGCCTGCTGCTCGGGCTACCCGGCCGTCGGCCCGCCCGGTGAGCGCCGTCAGCCGTATGCCGCTCGAAGAGCCGCACACGCTCGCAGCGTCACCCACTTCGACGGTTGGCCTTGACGTTCGATGTCTGTCCAGGTCTTGCCGTTGTAGGCGTAGCGGTTCAGCCAGCCTCCGGCCGTCGTCTGCTCAGCCTCGACCCATTCGAGAGCGTTCGCGAGCCGTGCGTCCTGGCCGTGGCCGAGCTCCACGACGGCCTCCAGGACCTGCAACACGTCGGTGACGTAACCGGACGGAAACCCGAGCTTGAACCACGAGCCGTTCGGCTTCGTGTTGCCCCAGCCCATCGGGTACATCGCACCGGCAGGGTCGACCGACAGCAGGAACTCGACACCCTGGGCGACGGCGCGCCGCACCAGCGGCGAACGCCGGCTGTCCGGCACCCGCGCGAGTCCGAGCATCTGTTTGACCGCACCCCAGGCGCACGGCAGGTTCTCGTTGGCGGCGCAGGCGAATCCGGGTCCGGGTGTCGAGGACGCGTACCACCGCTCGACGCGCTCCCCGGTGATGGTGCGGGCCGCCCACTCGACCGCGGCCTGCACGTGCGGGTCGTCGAGGCGCCCGAAGCCGATGAAGGCGCGCAGCAGGTTGCCGTTGAGGCAGTGGAGCGCTGTCGACGGCGGCGGCGGCCGCTCCGCTTTGGAGCTGGAGCAGCCGAACCCGCCGGCCGAGGTCGCGGTCATCGCGAGCAGGTAGTCGACGGCGCTCACCACCTGCGGGTGCTGCGGGTCCGCCCCGAGCTGGTCGAGGAAGATGACCGACCAGACCGTGGAGCGGTACTTGGGTGCGTAGCCGGGGCCGGGCTTGACCCACCAACCCGCCGGATCCTGCCGTTCGAGGATCGCCCTGACCGGGTCGACGCGCATCGCGGCGGCTCGTGCCGCGCGAACGTCGCGATCGTCGTCGGTCGCGTCGCACAGCCGCTGCAGCGCGGCGGCCCGCACCGCCGGCGTCTCCTGCTCGAGCAGCCAGGGCAACGGGTCGGCACGCACGTGGTCGCGCCAGGTCACGAGACGAGCCAACGACACGGCCATCGCCACGAGGTAGGGCCGTACGTCCTTCGCGGGCTCCAGGACTCAGACGCGGCTCAGCGCATCGGCCTTGTGCATGGCGTGCTTGCCGGTCTTGTCGCTCTTCACCTCGTACTGCGGGTCATCCGGGCTGCACCGGCGCGTGCGGCCGTCGAACTCGACGTCCTCGGTGTGCTTCCTGACCACCACGCCTCGTACGTGCCCGACGTCGGAGTTCCACCGGACGTGGTCGCCCTTCTTCAGGTCGTCAGCCACCGTGCGCCTCCTCGCGTGCGTTCCTTGCCGGCTCAACAGCCTTTGACAGGCCGTTCGGGGCGGGTCCATAGTTCCCGGATCTCGGGGGGAACGCCCCACGACGACGTGATTCGGGTGGGGTTGTGCGAAGGCCTGGAACGTGTGCCGCGCAGCTGCGCGGTGTCGGTCACCGCTACTCGTCGGACCGCCAGGCGCTGTCCGACATCACCGTGGAGCTGCAGTCCGGCGTCACGGCTCTCGTGGGCGTCAACGGGGCCGGCAAGTCGACGCTGCTCTCGATCCTCGCCGGGTCGCTGCGACCGACCGCCGGCTCGGTGCTCATCGGCGGCACGGACCTGTTCGGCCGCCATCGCCGCGAGGGCATCGGCCGGGTTGCGCTGATGCCTCAGACCTTGACCGTGCCACCCAACGTGACCGCCTGGGAGGCGCTCGCGGTGATCGGCTGGATGCGCGGCCTGCGTTCGCGGGAGGCGGCTCAGCGTGCAGATCTGGCGCTCGAGGCGGTCGGCCTCACCGAGCGGCGGCGCACGGCGATCAAAGAGCTCTCTGGCGGCATGAAGCGGCGCATCGCCCTGGCCCAGGCGATCGTCGCCCAGCCTGATGTGCTGCTCCTGGACGAGCCGAGCACCGGTCTCGACCCGCAGCAGCGGCGACGCATGGTCGACATCGTCAAGGGGCTCGAGGGCACCGTGGTGTTCAGCAGCCACGTGATGGAGGACGTCGTCGACACGGCCTCGCGCGTGCTGGTGCTGCACGAGGGCCGCATCCGCTTCGACGGTGGGGTCGCGGAGCTGAGCGCGCAGGCTCCGCATGGCGCACCGCCGGAGCGCCGGCCGGAGGCGGCGTTCCTGGCGCTGGTCAGCGAGGCGGAGGCGGCGGCCCGGTGACCGTCCTGCGAGTGTGGATGCGCCGCTCGCTTGCGATGGTCGTCGCACCGGTGGTGGTCGTGGTGCTGACACTCGGGGCGTGGTCGAGGGACGGCTGGCAGTTCGAGTCGTTGTGGGGGCTGCGCGCGGTGGTGTTGCTCCTGCCGCTCGTGTCGCCGGTGGTCGCCGCCGGGGTGGCCTTCGACGTCGCGCGCCGATGGGGACCGGTGATGACGGTGCTGGGGCCGTCGACGGCGCGCTGGCGGCGGGCGACGCTCGCGCTGGTGGCCGCGCACGTCGCCTGGGCGTTCGCCGCGGTGGGCCTGGTCTGGGCCGCGGCCGGCGTCCGGTTGGTGTTGGACCACGCGATCTGGCAGGTCGACCCGTGGTTGCCGGTCGAGGTGCTGGCCGCGCTGGGCGCCGCCGCGGCCGTCGGGCTGCTCATCGGCTGCCTGGTCGAGAACCTGGCCGCCCCGCCGCTCGCCGCCGTGCTCGTGTTTGGGATCGAGGCCCTCGCCGGGCCGTACGGCCTGATGTCGCTGTTCGCGCCGATGGGACTCGTCGACTCGGCGGTGGGGCTGGAGCGCGATCCTGCGTCTGCGGCCTGGGCCGTCGCCCTCAACCTCGGGGTGCTGGTGTGCTGCTGCCTGGTCGCGCTGCGCGGCCCGGTGACGACCAGGACCTGGGTCGCGCAGGTCACCGTGGCCGGCGTCGTGCTCGGTGCCATCTTGCTGGGCCGGGCGCATTCCACGCCGCTCGACTTCCGCGCCTCCACGCAGCCACGGGCCTGCGCTCGCAGCGGCGCCGTCGAAGTCTGCGGCCCGGGCAACGCTCAGCCGTTCCTCGACGAGCTGGCCGACGGCCTGGCGACGGCGACGGAGCGGCTGGCCGGCTCGGGGCTGAAGCTGCCGCACCAGTTCGTGCTCGGCGTGCCAGGGGAGCAGCCCGCGGTGGCGTCCGTAGCCAGCGTCGTCCACGCCTCGCCGGCGGGTCTCAGCCGCCATCGCAGGACGGCGACGCTGGCCCGAGTGCTCGCTCTGCCGCGGATCTGCCCGCAGCTCGTCGACGCCGGACCCGACACCACCCCGCTCCTCGACCGCGAGGCGCAGGTGAGCGCGTGGGTGCACGGGGCTCTGGAGCACGGTGCAGGCACAGCGCCGCCAGGGGTCGTCGCGGCCTACCGCGACCTCACGACCTGTCGCGTCACATGAGGCTTGTCGCCCGTGCGTGGTTGCGGTCGCGGGGTTTCGGGGTCGCGCTGGCCGTGGTGGCGGTGACCGCGCTCGTCGGGGCCCTGGCCGCAGACACCACGCTGCAGCTGCCCTTCGTCCAGCGATCGATCCCGCTGCCGGTGCTGGTGCTGCTCGTGGCGGTGATCGTCGTCGTGACGCCGATCCAGGACCGCTTCGGTGGCCTCGAGGCGTCGCTCGCCCGCCAGCGCACCGACCGGCTCCTGGCGGCCGCCCTCGCGTGCAGCCTGGCCGTGCTGGCGTGCGCACCTGCGGCGGCGTCGGCCGCAGGGCTGTTCCCGTGGAGCGTGTTCCTCGCGCTGCTGGGCTTCTCGGTTGTCGCTGTGGTCGTGGCCGGCGCGCTGGCGTGGCTGCCCACCGTCGTGGTGGGTCTGGCCGTCACCTACGTCGATCTCGTGCACGACCAGGCGGTGCGCTCAACCCTTGATGCGCTTGGTGTGCCCGTGCTGGTCGCGCTCCTGCTCGGCGCTCTTGGCCTCTACGTACTGCGTGGTCCGTCCGATCTCGGCGCACACTGAACCGCAGCGGCGCCTGCTGCGTGCAGAGGGTGAGGAGGTCCGGTGCCCGACGACGTCACGCTCATGCGGCAGCTGCACGACGAGCACGCCGCCGCGCTCTGGCGCTACTGCCTGCGCCTCACCGCCGGCGACCGCGCGCGGGCGGAGGACGTCGTGCAGGAGACGATGCTGCGCGCGTGGCGACGGCTGCCCGACCTGGACGACACGCGGATGTCCTTGCGGCCGTGGCTGTTCACCGTGGCCCGCCGCATCGTGATCGACGAGTGGCGCTCGCAGCGCACGCGGCCCGAGGTGGCGGTGGCCGAGCTGCCCGAGCCGGCGTCGGACGACGAGAGCGACCAGCTGCTGCTGTCGTGGACCGTCGCCGAGGCCCTCACCCACCTCACCGCCGAGCACCGGGCGGTGCTGCGCGAGTGCTACTTCCGCGGCCGGTCGGTGGCGGAGGCGGCGCGGCGGCTGGGCGTGCCGGAGGGCACGGTGAAGTCCCGCACGCACTACGCGCTGCGCGCCCTGCGGCTCGCGCTCGAGGAGATGGGAGTGACGTCATGAGCTGCCGCTACGCCCACCTGGACGGCGCGTACGTGCTCGGTGCGCTCGCTCCGGCCGAGCGCCAGGAGTTCGAGCAGCACCTGTCCGACTGCCCGGCCTGCGCGCAGGCGGTGCAGGACCTCGCCGGGCTGCCCGGCCTGCTGGCCCGGGTCGACGCCGACGTCCTGGACGACGCACCCGCCGCCGACGAGGCCGTCCCCGACACGCTGCTGCCCACGCTGGTGCGGGCGACGCGCCACGACCGGCGTCGACGCACCCTGGCGACCGCGATGCTGGCCGCGGCGGCGGCGCTCGTCGTCGCCGGTGCGGGGGTGGTGGCGTCCCAGCTGGCCCAGCCACGCGACGCGCGCCCCACGACGCCGACAGCCGCCGCGAGCCCGACGTCGACCGGCCGGCCCATGACGGCGGTGCACCCGGCGCCCATGAGCGCGCGCGTCGACGTCCAGCCGGTGGCGTGGGGGACGCGCCTGGTGCTGACCTGCCGCTACGACCCGGACGACACCCGGTACGGCGAGGCGCCCGAGTACGCGCTCGTCGTGCGCACGCAGGACGGCCGCACCGAGCAGGTGGCCACCTGGCGCGGGCTGCCCGGCCAGCAGATGCAGCTGAGCGGCGCGACCAGCGCCCGGGTGGACGACATCGCCGCCGTGGAGGTCAGGCTGACCGGCGGGGCGACGGTGCTGCGACTGCAGACCTGAGGCCGGCGAGCAGGGCCAGGCCGCCGAGCACGGCGACCACCTCGGCGACGGCGCACGAGACCTGGGCGGTGCCGGTCCACACCTCGTGGACGCCGAAGAGCCCGACCGTCGCCGAGACGACGAACGCGCCCAGCGTCGCGAGCCCGAAACCGAGCGCCAGCATCGGCGGCAGCCAGTGGCGCCACGCCACGAGCAGGACGGCGATCACCAGCGCTCCCAGCGCGTTCAGCAGGAACGACGGCCCGATCACCGCGATGTCGCGGAACCCGTCGAACCACAGCTTGAGGTGCACCGCCCCCGACACGAGCACCGCCACCGCTGTCACCCATCGGATCACCTGCAGCCGTGCCATGGTCGCGCCCTCCCTCGTCGGGGTCCTGCCCTGCATCACGCGGTGAGCACCACTGAGGTTCAGGTGAGCCACCAGGTGAACCGGACGCCCGTCGCCGCCGTACCCGAGAGCAACGACCCGTCGAAGTGAAGGAGCACCCTCATGGAGCAGCCCTCGGCCCCCACGCCGTCCCGCCGCACGGTGATGCTGGCCGGAGCCGGCACGGCGGCAGGCCTCGCGGCCCTCACCGCGTGCGGCAGCTCGTCGTCGCCGACTGCCGGCGCGCAACCGAGCGCGACGGCCCAGCCGTCGAGTGCTGGCGGGGCCGGGGCGGCGCTCGTGAAGCTCAGCGACGTGCCGGTGGGCGGAGCCGTCTCGGCCAAGGACGCCCAGGGTCGGTCGGTGATCGTCTCGCAGCCCAAGGCGGGTGAGGTCGTGGCGTTCTCGGCCATCTGCACGCACATGGGCTGCACCGTCGCGCCGGCGAAGGGCATCCTGCAGTGCCCCTGCCACGGCTCGACCTACGACCTCGCCACGGGCAAGAACACCGGTGGCCCGGCGCCCCGGCCGCTCTCAGCCATCAGCGTCAGCGTCAAGGAGGGCAGCGTCGTCGAGAGCTGAGCTCGCTCAGGGTGCGGGCGCGAGTTTCGGCGTTGCGGCGTACCGGATTCTGCAACAACTCCGGGCGCGGACCCCAGGTCCGTGCTCCGGCGGTCGGCCTCGCCCGACTGCGTGCAGAATCCGGTACACCCGGCCGCACAGCCGTCAGGGCAGGTAGCCCACCCGCACCGAGCCTGCGCTGGAGTGCACGTCGATGACCCGGTCGGACGCCGGATCAGTGCGCACGTCGACGTTCTCCGACCCCGCGCTGGTCTTCGCCGACACCCGGTAGGACGCCGTGCCCTGCGGCACCAGCACCGTCACCGACCCCGCGCTCGACGACGCCGTCACCTGCGTCGGCTCGCTCGCCAGCTCGACCGTCACCGACCCCGCGGACGACGACGCCCGCACGTCGGACGACGTCAGGTTCGTCGCGCGCACCGAGCCCGCGCTCGTCGACAGGTCGAGCGCACCCGAGAGCCCGTCAGCGCGTACGGCACCGGCCGAGCTGTGCACCCGGACGTCGACACCTGACGGCACGTCGAGCCGCACTCGGCCGCTGCAGCCCAGGCCGAAGCCGAACGGGCACGACGAGCGGACGACGAGCCGGTCGCCGTCCAGCCGCTGGGTCAGCTGCGGCTCGCGCAGCGACCAGGTGGCGGTGCGGTCGAGCCGGGTGACGTCGTCCGCGCTCGCGGCGAGCTCGACGGCCTCCGCGCTCACCTGGACGTCGATGGTGCGCACGCCGGTGTAGGTCTGGGCGACGTGCCGGCTGCTGCGACCGCCGACCGTCGTGGCGACGAACAGTCCGGCGATCACCACGATGAGCCCGACGATGACCACTGCGGCCACGATGGGTGCCGCCAGCCCGGAGCCGCGTCGAGGCGGCGCCGCCTGGGGAGGTGCCGTTGTCGTCATACCTCCACGGTCGCGAGGTCGGGTGCGTGTCGTCACGGGGCGAAGGTCCCCGAAACCGTTGTCGGACGCCAAGAACAGCGGTTGACTGGCGGGGTGAGCACCAGTGAGCACATCGACCTCGTCAACCGCTACGCCGCGCACAACTACCACCCGCTTCCCGTCGTGGTGGCCTCTGCCGAAGGCGCCTGGGTCACCGACGTCGAGGGGCGGCGCTACCTCGACTGCTTGGCCGGCTACTCGGCGCTGAACTTCGGACACCGCCATCCCGAGCTGGTGCGCGTGGCGCACGAGCAGCTCGACCGCGCCACGCTGACCAGCCGGGCGTTCCACAACGACCAGCTCGGGCCGTTCTGCCGCGACCTCGCGGCGCTCGCGGGCATGGAGGTCGTCCTGCCCATGAACACCGGCGCCGAGGCGGTCGAGACGGCGCTCAAGCTCTCGCGCAAGTGGGCCTACGAGGTCAAGGGCGTGCCGGCCGACCAGGCGACGATCGTCGTGGCGTCCGACAACTTCCACGGCCGCACCATCACCATCGTCAGCTTCTCGACCGATCCGGTGGCCAGAGAAGGCTTCGGGCCGTTCACGCCGGGCTTCGTCGTCGTGCCGTACGGCGACCTCGACGCCCTCCGCGAGGCCGTCGACGAGCGCACGGCCGCGGTGCTCGTCGAGCCGGTGCAGGGCGAGGCGGGCGTGATCGTGCCGCCACCCGGCTCCCTCGCCGGGGTGCGCGAGCTGTGCACCGAGCGCGTGGTGCTGTTCGTCGCCGACGAGATCCAGTCCGGTCTCGGCCGCACGGGCACGACGTTCGCCTGCCAGCTCGAGGGCGTCGTGCCCGACGTCTACGTGCTCGGCAAGGCGTTGGGCGGAGGCATCGTGCCGGTGTCGGCGGTGGTGAGCCGGCGCGAGGTGATGGACGTGATCCGGCCCGGCAACCACGGCTCGACGTTCGGCGGCAACCCGCTCGCCGCGGCGGTCGGCCACGCGGTCGTGCGCCTGCTGCAGACGGGGGAGTACCAGCAGCGCGCCAAGGAGCTCGGCGAGCAGCTGCACGAGCGGCTGGACGCGCTCGTCGGCCGCGGCGTCAGCGCCGTGCGCACGCGCGGGCTGTGGGCCGGCGTCGACATCGAGCCGTCGCTGATGGGCGGGCGCGAGGCCTGTGAGGCGCTGCTGGCGCGCGGGGTGCTCGCCAAGGAGACGCACGGCTCGACGATCCGGCTCGCGCCGCCGCTCGTGGTGACGCCCGACGAGGTCGACCTGCTCTGCGACGAGCTCACGGCGGTGGTGTCGGGCGACTGAGCGCGACGTACGCTCGGGGAGTGAGAGCACGTCGTCCCCGGGCCGTCACCGGCGCTGTCGCAGCCGTCGTCGCCGGGCTGGCCCTCGGCGCCTGCAGCGGCCAGGCGGAGGCGCCACGCCGGACGACGGCGAGCCCGTCACCCTCGGCGTCACCGTCACCCTCGGCGTCGCCCTCGTCGGCCGGGCCGGCCGTCGCGCCGCTGACCGGCGTGCGCGTCACGAAGGTCGCCGCGCAGCCCGCGCTCGTCGTGAAGATCGAGAACAGCAGCGCCGCGCGCCCGCAGACCGGCCTCGATCGCGCCGACCTCGTGGTCGAGGAGCTCGTCGAGGGCGGCATCACGCGCTTCGCCGCGATGTTCCAGTCGCGCAGCGCCGCCTCCGTCGGCACGGTGGGGCCGGTGCGGTCGCTGCGGGACGTCGACGCGTCGATCGCCGGGCCGACGCGCGGGCTGCTCGCGTCGTCGGGTGGCGCCTCGGTGGTGCTGCGCCGGCTGCGCAAGGCGCCGATGCAGCTGGTGCTGCCGTCGCGCTCGGCCTACTTCCGCAGCGGTGCGCGTCCGGCGCCGCACAACCTGTACGCCCGCGCCGACCGGCTCTGGGCCGTTGCTGACCGCGCCCACCGCGCGCCGCCTGCGCCCTACCTGCCGTGGGCGCCCGACGCGGCCGGCGCCTCGACGTCCGGCACCGGCAGCCGGCCGGCCTCGACCGTGCAGCTCACGTTCTCGCGCGCCGCCCGGCCGCGGTGGAGCTACGACGCGACGGCGAAGCGCTGGCTGCGCAGCGAGGGCAGCACGCCGTCGAAGGTGGCGTCGGGTGCCCGGCTGTCGGCGCAGAACGTCGTGGTGCTGCGCGTGCGCACCCGCGACGCCGGCTACCGCGACCCGGTCGGCAACCCGGTGCCCGAGACGGTGTTCACCGGCACCGGGAGCGCGCTCGTGCTCACCGGGGGGCGCCAGGTGGCCGGGCGGTGGAGCAAGGCGAGCCCCTTCGCCCCGCTCACGCTGACGACCGCGAGCGGCGCCCCGCTCACCGTGGCGCCCGGCACCACGTGGCTCGAGCTCGTGCCGACGTCCGCGGGCGCGAGCGTGCAGGTGCGCTAGGCCGGCGAGCAGCGCTCAGGCCGCGCCACCTGCAGGGCCGCGCCGGCGCACCTCGCGCACCTGCTCCATGGCGTCGCGCAGCTCGCTGAGCCAGGTGTCGGCGTTCTCACCCACCAGCCGCACGCACCACGCGAGCGCGTGCGCCCGTGAGCGCGCGACGCCCGCCTCCACGAGCGTGTCGAGCACCTGCCGCTCGGGCTGGCGCAGCCGCGTCATCACGGGCACGGCGAGGTGGGTGAAGCGATGCAGCTCGTCGCCCGCGCGCACAGCCCAGGCGACCTTGCGGTCGAAGCGGTGCTCGGCCTCGCGGGCGACGCCCATGCGCTGCTCGCGGGTCTGCTCGCGCCAGCCCTGCACCCGGCCGGCGAGGGCCTGGGCGCGCTCGGCGTCGGTGGCGTCGTCGTCCAGGGTCGGCGCCTCGAGCGGGACGACGACGGTGATCTCCTCGCGGTCGACGACGACCTCCGCCGTACCGCTGGTGGTCCAGTCCTGTGGCAGGCGCCCGGTGAACCAGGCGCGGACCTCTGCCGTTGCTTCTGCGGTCATGTAAGCATGATTACTCGCTTACAGCCGTGCGCCTAGGGCTGTTCGCTGTGGGCGAGCAGCACGTCGCGGGTCACCTCCAGCTGGCCACGGTGCTGCGCCAGTTCCTCGTAGACGTGCAGGAACACGGCGCCCTGCGTGCTCGCGAGGAACGCGGCGTCCGGCTCGAGGTCGTCCGGCGGCGCGGCCGGGGGCTGGTCGAGCTCGGCGGCCGCGAAGTCGTCGTGCAGCTGACGGCGGGCGGCCTCCAGGAGGTCGAGCAGGGCCGCCACCTCGCCGGTGGCCCGGAACTCGGCGTCGCGGTCGCGCTCGCTCGGCCGACCGTGCACGACGTGGCCGCCCCAGAACTCCATGACGCCCAGGCAGTGCGTCACCACCGCGTACGGCGAGTTCGCGCCGGGCGTGTCGATCCGACGTCCGGCGTGCTCGTCGCCGAGCTCGCCCAGGAGCTCGGCCAGCCCGTCGAGGGCGTCGTCGACGAAGTGCAGGTAGGCGAATGTGTCGATCACGACACCTGACCCTAGGGGCGGTGGCCCTTCTCAGGAACCGATGGCACAGTCATGCGCGTGTTCTTGCGCCGCAAGCCCGCCGCCACCACGTCGCTGTGGTGCGTCGTCGACGCGGCCGAGCTCGAGGCGCTCGCGGCTACCGGGTGGAGCACCTGGCCGCAGCGCGGCGCCGACGACCTCACGGTCGACGCCTTCACGCTGCGCACCGACGCCGTGCGCGTGCTGTGCGACGAGCTCGTCCCCGCTCGGGGTGAGGGCTCCCTCGTGGTGTTCGACGTCCCGGCGGAGGTCGCGTCATGGTCCGGTGTCACCGCCCACGACGGCCGGCTGAGCATCCCGAAGGGACGCCGGCTCACCAAGGCCATCGTGGGCGACATCTGCGAGGAGGCGCAGTACCAGCGGGGTGTGCCGCAGGTCGAGGTCGACGCCGTGCGCGACGCCTTCGGCGAGCTCGTGCCCGACGCCTGGCGGGCCATGGTGACGGCTCCCACCTGGCTGCGGCGCGGCTGGATGGCGACCGGCAGCTACGTCGACCTGCACCCACCGCACGTCGCGATCCAGGTGACCCAGGCCTGGATGCGGGAGATGGTGTTCCACCCCGGCGCCCTCGTGATCGGCGCAGACGGTCAGCGCCGCCACCTCGTGATCGACCTGCGCGAGCCCGACCCGCCGGTGCACCTCGTCGAGGACTCCAGCACCGGCTGGGACGACACGGTCGTGCAGGCCCGCAGCGTCGGCGAGCTCGTGCGGCGGCTGGAGCAGGGTGACTTCCAGGTCGTCGGCTGAGCCCGTGGACGTCGTCACCGGGCACGACCCGCAGCGCTTCGCCGAGCGGGTGCGCCCGTTCCTGGCCGAGCGGCCGGCGCGGCACAGCGTGGTGCTCACCCGGCTCGCTCGAGCGCTCGCCGGTGAGCGGTCGGACCCGCCCGAGAGCGAGCTGTGGTGGTGGGTCGAGCGGCCAGCTGAGCCCGGGGAGGCCGAGGTCGTCGCCGCGCTGATGCAGACACCACCGCACGGTGGCTACCTCGCTGCCGACACCGCTGCTGCGGACGACGAAGCCGCCGTCCGCGCGCTGGCGCAGACGGCATGGCGGGTGCGGCCCGATCTGCGCTCGGTGGGCGGCCCGGACGACACGGCCGAGGTCTTCGCCGAGGAGTGGCAGCGCTGCGGCGGCCCGGCCGCGACGGTGGTGATGCGGCAGCGGCTGCTGGAGGTCGACCGGCTCGTCGAACCGCCCAGCACGCCGGGTTGCCACCGCCTGGCCGCACCGGCCGACATCCCGCTGCTGCGCGGCTGGGGTGAGGCGTTCACCGACGAGGCGACTCCGGGTGGGCTGCGGGTCGACCACGTCACCGCCCGCGTGGCCGCCGGCCTGCTGCACGTCTGGGAGGTCGACGGGCGCCCGGTGTCGATGGCGGCCGTCACCGCGCCGGAAGCCGGGGTCGCGCGCGTGCAGCTGGTGTACACCCCACCCGAGCAGCGCGGCCGGGGCTACGCCGCGGCCTGCGTGGCCGCCGTCACGCGCGAGCAGCTGGCCGCGCCGGGGCGCACGTGCATGCTCTACACCGACGCCGCCAACCCGACGTCCAACGCGCTGTACGAGCGGCTGGGCTACCGCGTCATCGGGACGGCGACCGACCTCGCCTTTGCCGCTACCATCGACGCGTGAGCTGCACCCTGACGCGCCAGTGGTGGCTGCCGTAACCGGCGGCCGCTGACGCATTCCCTCATGGCCGCCGTCCGGCGGCCAGGTCAGCTCGGTGTCTCGCGCTCCTCCTCGCTCGTCGCGGCGGCGGTCGTCCCTGATGACGACTGGAGACCGACATGACCATCACCACCACGTCCGCACCTTCCACCACCTCGTTGCTCGTGGAGCGCGCTGACGTCCTCGCGGCGCCCCACCGCTACCGCGTGCTCACCGGCGACCGGCCGACCGGGTCGCTGCACCTCGGCCACTACCTCGGCACGCTGCGCGAGCGCGTGCGCCTGCAGGACGCCGGCGTCGAGACGTTCGTCGTCATCGCCGACTACCAGGTGGTCACCGACCGCAGCGACACCAGCGCCGTTGCGGCGAGCGTGCGCGAGCTGGTGCTCGACTACCTCGCAGTGGGCCTGGATCCGTTGCGTACCAGCGTGTTCCGGCACAGTGCCGTGCCTGAGATCGGCCAGCTGATGCTGCCGCTGCTCTCGACGGCGACGCTGGCCGAGCTGCAGCGCAACCCCACCGTGAAGGCCGAGTCGGCGCACGCCGGGCCGCTCAGCGCGCTGATGCTGACCTACCCCGTGCACCAGGCCGCCGACATCCTGTCGGTGGGGGGCACGCTCGTGCCGGTCGGTGACGACCAGCTGCCCCACCTGGAGCAGACGCGCGTCGCCGCCCGCCGCATCAACGAGCGCTACGGCCAGGGCACGCCGGTGCTCACGCCGCCGCAGGCACTGCTCACCGAGGCGCCGCGGCTGCTCGGCACGGATGGCCAGAAGATGGCCAAGAGCCGGGGTAACGCGATCGCGCTGGGCGCCGGTGAGGACGAGACCGCGCGCCTGGTGCGGTCGGCCGTCACGGACTCCGAGCGCGAGATCACCTACGAGCCGCAGCGCCGACCCGAGGTGGCGAGCCTGCTGCTCATGGCGGCGCTGTGCAGCGACCGGTCGCCGCAGGACGTCGCCGCCGAGGTGGGCGTGGGGGCGGCCCGGCTGAAGGCCGTCGTCACCGAGGCGGTGAACGAGCACCTGCGGCCGATCCGGGCTCGGCGGCGCGAGCTCGAACGGCAGCCGGACGTCGTGGACGCCGCGCTCGCCGCCGGCCTCGAGCGGGTGCGGCCGCTCGCGGCGGCCACGCTGCACCGAGTGCACGAGGCCATGGGGCTGGCCTGACGTCGGGCCGCGCGCCGATCTCGAAGCGCGAGACGTGACGTCTCGGGGCTTGGATCGGCGCGCGGGCCGCCGATACGGTCGGCAGAGGTCATGAGCGCCAGCGCGAAGCCCCGGCTCGCTGGCCGGCAACCCTCCAACCGCGGTGGGGTGCCCCGGGTGACGACCTGGCGTCGGCGAGGTGTCGGCGCAAGCGCGGGCTCCGGCGTCGGCAGGGGTCCCAGATTCCTGGAGTGCCTCATGCCTAGTTCGACGATCGCCGCAAACCTCCGTGGCGCAACGGTTTCGACGTCCTGCGACCAGCCGCTGCTGCCCGTTGTCGGTGGTGAGCTTCAGGTGCCACTGGTCGACGGCTCGTGGCGGCGCTACGCGAATCTCGACTACGCGGCCAGCGCTCCTGCTCTCGAGGTCGTGGCCGGGCACGTGCAGCAGGTGCTGCCCTACTACGCCAGCGTCCACCGCGGCGCCGGCTACGCGTCGCAGGTGTCGACGGCGCTGCTGGAGGACGCGCGCGCAGCGGTCGGGGAGTTCGTCGGGGCGCGGCCGGGCGACGTCGTCGTCTTCACGCGCAACACCACCGACGCGCTCAACCTGCTCGCGGCCTGCGTGCCGGCGTGGGGCGACGTCGTGTTCCTCGACCTCGAGCACCATGCCAACCTGCTGCCGTGGCAACGGGTGCCGCACCGCTGTGTGGCGGTCGAGCGGACGGTCGAGGGCACGCTGGCTGCGCTGGACGACGCGCTGGCGGCACGGCCGGCGGCAGTGCTCGCCATCACCGGCGCATCCAACGTGACGGGTGAGGAGCTGCCGGTCGAGCGCATCGTGCGGCTGGCCCACCGCCGTGGGGCTCGGGTGGTGCTGGACGCCGCCCAGCTGGCCCCCCACCGCGCGATCGACCTCGAGGAGACCGGCGTCGACTACGTCGCCTTCAGCGGCCACAAGCTCTACGCGCCGTACGGCTGCGGCGTGCTGGTCGGGCGGCGCGACTGGCTCGACCGGGCCGAGCCGTACCTGGCCGGTGGGGGGGCCGTGCGTGAGGTGTCGGTCGGCTCGACCCGGTGGGCTGCGGCGCCGGCGCGGCACGAGGGCGGCACGCCCAACGTCCTTGGCGCGGTGGCGCTGGCGCGCGCGTGCCGCGAGCTGCGGGCGCTGCCCGAGGGTGCGCTCGAGGTGCACGAGGCCGCGCTGCGCGGGCGGCTGGTCGACGGGCTGAGCGCAGTGGCCGGCGTCCGGCTGCACCGGGTGTTCGACGACGCGCCTTCGTCCATCGGCGTGGTCACCTTCACGGTCGACGGTTACGACGCCGGGCTGGTCGCGGCGCACCTGTCGGCCGAGCACGGGATCGGCGTGCGGGACGGACGGTTCTGCGCGCACCCGCTGCTCGACCGGCTGGGCCTGGATGCCGCGGTGCGCGCCAGCGTGGGCGTGGGCTCGCGGGCCGATGACGTCGACCGCCTCGTCGCCGCGGTGGGCGAGCTCGTGCGCTGCGGGCCGCGCGCCGACTACGAGCGCGTCGACGGACGCTGGCAGCCGGTGGCCGACGTCCGGCCGCTGCCCGAGTGGGTCACGCCGTCCGCGGCCGGGGCGTCACCCTGCGACAGCTGAGTGAGTCAGCGCAGTGCGTCGATGACCTCGGTCAGCGCGGCGAGCGTCGCCGAGGCCTCGTCGGGCCGTTGCGACCAGTCGTCGGCCACCTCGCCTCGGTAGGCGCGGGCCGCGAGGTGCAGGACCTCGGCGTGCGGCGGCGCGAGGGTGTCGGCCACGGCGGTGGCGGCGACGTCCTTCGGTGCGATGGTGCCGGTGCGCAGGGTGTGGACGATGCGGGCCAGCGTGAGCAGCACGTTGCGCTCGTCGCCGGCGACGTCGCCGCGCAGCTCGGGCAGCGCGTCGAAGAGCGACCGCTGCAGGTCGGTGGTCGGCACCGGCTCCGTGAGCTCGACCAGCGGCGGCCCCAGCACCGGTGCGGAGTACTGCCGGGCCGAGGTCAGCAGGACGGGCAGGTTGGGGTCGACCTCGCGTTGCGGGAGTACCCCGGCGACGTAGTCGTCGCGGAGCCACTCGCCGTAGAGGAAGTCGCACGTGGCCGGGTAGTGCCACGGACGGACGTCGTCGACGACGAGGGACGTGAGCTCGACCGGGCGGCCGGGCCGGCGGGTCGCGCGGCGGCCTGAGCAGGTGAGCAGGCGGTCGACGAGCAGCCGGCGCTCATCGACGTCCAGAGAACGGCTCGTCACCAGCAGCAGGTCGAGGTCGCTGTCGGGGCGCAGCCCGCCCTGGGTCGACGAGCCGGTGAGGTAGAGACCCAGCGGCGAGCCGGGCCGGTGCTGCGTCACCAGGTCGCGGACGCTCTCGAGCACGGGAACGGTCGACAGGGCCGCTCGGGCGACGATGTGGGGTTCGGGCGGCAGGGCGTCGAGCGCGAACCACGCGAGGTCGTCGTGCTCGTCGGGGGCGACGTTCGCCGGTGTGCCGTGCCACTCGCGCAGGAGCCAGGCACTGAGGACGGCAGGGTTCGCGGGCGGTCCGACGCGCAGCCGCGTGAGGTGCGTCGCCGAGTCCGTCGAGACCTGCACACCGAGCTCCTCGTGCAGCTCGCGCTGCAGCGTGTCGAGCTCGGCCTCGCCGGACTCCATGAGGCCTCCGGGCAGGTCCCACAGGTCGGGGTAGGCGTGCTTGTCGGGACGGCGGTGCACGAGCAGCACCTGACCGTCGCGGACGAGGGCCCCCACCACCACCGTGTGCACTCGCGGATCAGAGCACAGCGAGATGCACGGGTCAAAGGAGAATGCGCACGGCGTCCACGACCGCATCGGGCCGCTCGTCGGGGATCCAGTGCGAGCCGGGCAGTGCGACGTGCTGGTACGGCGCGTCGACCCACTGCGCGCAGTCCTCCACGGCGCGGCGGCCGACGGCGAGGTCGTGGTCGGCCGAGAGGTAGACGGTCGGCACCCGCACCGGCGGGACGGCGGCGAACTGCTCGTCCATCGCGGCGTACCAGGCGAGAGCGCCCCGCAGGCGTCGCGGGTCGAGCATCGGCGCGACGTAGCTGTCGACGTCCTGGGGGCTCAGCGTGGAGCCGGTGAAGAACTCGCGCAGCCGGCGGCCGTCGTCGTCGAGCAGCACGCGCTCGGCGCGGTCGACGTCGGCCAGCAGGCGCATGTACTGCGACCGCTCCTGCTGCTCAGGATCGCTGCGCAGGGCCGCGCCGAACGCGCCGGGATGCGGCACCGACGCCGCGAGAAGGCCGCGCACGCGGTGGGGGTGGTAGGCCGCCAGCGCCCACGCCACCGCAGCGCCCCAGTCGTGGCCGACGACGAGCACCGGCTCGCCGTCGGTCACGGCGTCGAGCACGGCCAGGGCGTCGTCGACGAGCTGGTCGAGACGGTACCCGTCGATCGCGACCGGTTGCGGGAGAGGGGAGTAGCCACGCTGGTCGACGGTGACGCAGCGCAGGCCGGCCTCGCGGAGACCGGGCAGCACGGCGTCCCACAGCGACGCGTTCTGCGGAAAACCGTGCAGCAGCAGGGCCGTGGGGCCGGCGGGCCGGCCCTCGGCGTCGTCAACGACGGCACGCAGGGTGAACGACTCGTCACCGTGGCGACGGTCGACGTTGACGACGGGCATGGCTCAGGTCTACCGCAGCACCTGGCGCGCTGGCGATGAGATAGGGCCTGCGGACGCGGTTGCGGCGGGGCTAACATCCGAGGCGATGACCGACTCCGAGCTGTCCGATGACCTGCACCTGCCTGCTGCCGTCGAGCGCCTCCGCGCGCAGTACCGCGCCTTGCCCCCGGGCCAGCCGGTGCGCCTGGCGAAGACGACGAGCAACCTGTTCCGGCCGCGCGAGCGCGGTGCTCGCGCCGGGCTCGATGTGTCGGGCCTCGACGAGGTGTTCTCCGTCGACCGCGAGGCGCGCACCGCCTACGTCGGAGGCATGACGACGTACGAGCACCTGGTCGACGCGACCCTCGCGCACGGCCTGATGCCGCTCGTCGTCCCGCAGCTGAAGACCATCACGATCGGCGGTGCGCTGACCGGCCTCGGTATCGAGTCGTCGTCGTGGCGGGCCGGCCTGCCGCACGAGTCGGCGCTCTCGATCGACGTCCTCACGGGTGCCGGTGACATCGTGCGTGCGACGCCGGACGGCCCGGACGCCGAGCTGTTCACGACGTTCCCCAACTCCTACGGCACGTTGGGCTACGCGGCCGCGGCGACCATCGAGCTCGTTCCGGTGCATCCCTACGTGCACCTGCGGCACATCCGCTTCGAGGACCTCGACGAGCTGAGCGCGGCGATCGACAAGCTCGTAGCGGCTGGCGACGGTGAGCGCACGACGTGGGAGGGCGAGCCCGTCGACTTCATCGACGCCAGCGTCTTCCCGCCCCGACCGGACGACGGCCCCGCCCGCCTCGAGGCGTTCCTGACGCTCGGCACGTGGGCCGACGAGGCGCCCTACACCTCCGACTACACGGGCATGGGCGTCTACTACCGCTCGGTGCGCAGCCGGCACGAGGACTGGCTGACCGTGCGCGACTACCTGTGGCGCTGGGACACCGACTGGTTCTGGTGCTCGCGCGCGCTCGGGGTGCAGAACCCGAAGATCCGCCGGTGGGTGCCGAAGCGCCTGCTGCGCAGCGACAACTACCAGCGGGTGATCGGGCTGGAGAACCGCTACCAGGTGAAGGCGCGGATCGACGCGCGCCGGGGGCTGCCGGCGCGCGAGCGCGTGGTGCAGGACGTCGAGATCCCGGTGGAGCGGCTCGCGGAGTTCCTTCGGTGGTTCGTCGACACCGTGCCGATCGAGCCCATCTGGTTGTGCCCGTTGCGGTTGCGGCGTCCGGCGCCGACGTCGAACGGGCAGTGGCCGCTGTACCCGCTCGCACCGGACGAGCTGTACGTGAACGTCGGCTTCTGGTCGACCGTGCCGATCGCGGAGGGGGACGTCGAGGGCGACGTCAACAAGCGGATCGAGGCCAAGGTCGCCGAACTCGACGGGCACAAGTCGTTGTACTCGGACGCCTACTACGGGCCCGAGGAGTTCTGGAAGCTGTACGGACGAGACCAGTACGAGCAGGCGAAGCGCCGGTATGACCCGGACTCGCGATTGCTCGACCTCTACGACAAGGCGGTGAGACGGCGATGAGCGTGCTCGGCCAGTGGAAGCAGGACCAGGGCCACCGAGGGGACATGACCATCGGCGAGGCCTACGAGCTGCTCGTGGGAGCGAGCGACCAGGTGCACTTCGAGGCGTACGACGGGTCGTCGTCCGGTCCGGCGGACGCGCGCTACCAGGTGCGGCTGAAGAACGAGCGGGGTCTGGCCTACGTTGCGGGCGCGCCGTCGTCGCTGGGGTTCGCGCGGGCGTACCTGATGGACGACCTCGAGGTCGACGGCCTCAACCCCGGCGACCCCTACGACCTGCTGCGCACGCTCGACACCCTGCTCGAGCCGCAGCGGCCGCCGGCGGCTGAGGTGGTGCGCGCGCTGCGGACGTTCGGCCGCACTGCGCTGACGATGCCGGCGCCGCCGCCGAACGAGGTGCCGAGCGGTTTCCACCGCGCGCTGCACGGGCTGCGGCACTCGCGCCGTCGCGACGCCGACGCGATCCACCACCACTACGACGTGAGCAACCGCTTCTACGAGATGGTGCTCGGCCCGTCGATGGCCTACACCTGCGCGTGCTACCCGAGCGATGACGCGACGCTCGAGGAGGCGCAGGCCAACAAGTTCGACCTGGTGTGCCGCAAGCTCGGGTTGAAGCCGGGGATGCGGCTGCTCGACGTCGGGTGCGGCTGGGGCGGCATGGTGCGCCACGCGGTGCGCGAGTACGGCGTCACCGCGATCGGTGTGACGTTGTCGGCGCAGCAGGCGGCGTGGGCGCAGAAGGCCATCGAGGCCGACGGGATGAGCGACCGCGCGACGGTGCGCTACCAGGACTACCGCGAGGTCACCGAGTCCGGCTTCGACGCCGTGAGCTCGATCGGCCTCACCGAGCACATCGGGATCAAGAACTACCCGTCGTACTTCGGCTTCCTGTACTCCAAGCTCGTGCCGGGCGGCCGACTGCTCAACCACTGCATCACGCGGTCCGACAACCTGCACCCGGGCATCAAGCGCCGCGGCTTCATCGACCGGTACGTGTTCCCGGACGGCGAGCTGGCCGGCGCTGGCACGATCATCGTGGCGATGCAGAACGCCGGGTTCGAGGTGCAGCACGAGGAGAACCTGCGCCGGCACTACGCGCGCACGCTCGCGGGCTGGTGCCGCAACCTCGCCGAGAACTGGGACGAGTGCGTGGCCGAGACCGACCTGCGCACCGCGAAGGTGTGGGGCCTGTACATGGCGGGTTCGCGACTGGCGTTCGAGCGGCGCCAGATCGAGCTGCACCAGGTGCTCGGCACGCGCACCGACGAGGGCGGCGACCCGCACCTGCCGATGCGTCCCGACTGGGGCGTGTAGCGCGGCATGCGCACGAGCCGGCTGGAGGCGTTCAGCGACGGCGTCCTCGCCATCATCATCACGATCATGGTGCTGGAGCTGAAGGTTCCGGAGGAGCCGACGCTGCACGCCCTCGGCGGCTCGGCCACGGGGTTCCTGACGTACCTGCTGAGCTTCGTGTACGTCGGGATCTACTGGAGCAACCACCACCACATGTTCCAGGTGGTGGAGCGGGTGAACGGCGGTGTGCTGTGGGGCAACCTGCATCTGCTGTTCTGGCTGTCGCTGTTCCCGTTCACCACGGCGTGGGTCGACGAGTCGTCGTTCGCCCGGACGCCGGTGGTGATCTACGGCGTCAACCTGCTGCTCGCGGCGATCGCCTACTACTCGTTGCAGCTGGCCATCTTCCGCGTGCGCGGGGGTGCCGGGCTGCGTGAGGCGCTGGGGCGCGACCTCAAGGGGAAGGCCTCACCGTTCCTGTACCTCACCGGGATCGCGCTCGCGTTCGTCACGCCGTGGCTGGGGGTGGCGGTGTTCACCGCCGTCGCCATCATGTGGCTGGTGCCCGACCGGCGCGTCGAGCGCTACCTCGACGCGCGAGAAGCGAGTGCCGGTGCGTGAGCCTCGGTCAGCCGAAGAGCAGCATCAGGACGCCGGACGCGACGTTCAGCGCGACGAACCCCAGGCCGACCACGGCTCCGATGATCGCCGGGTTGCGGCCGTCAGCACGGCCCTGGCGCATCGCGCTGCGGCCGAAGAGCACCGCCAGCACGCCGGGCAGCACGAACACGATGATGGCCGGCGTCGCGGCGAGTAGCGCCTTCCACCACACGAGCCCGCCGCTGTCGGTCTCGAGCGCAGACGCCAGGCCTTCGCCGATCACGAAGGCCGCGACGAACGAGACCGGGTAGAGGGCGAGCGACCACCACGCGCGGTGGTACGCGCGGTCGGCGGGGGTGAGGTGGCCGCGGGCGCTGGAATGCCCGCTCTGCCCTGGCGAGGTGGCACCTGAGGTCGACATGGCCGCTCCTCTCGTCCAGCATCCACGCTGGCAGCGGCCATCACCGCGAGACAGAGGCGTTGGTCCCTCGGATGTGGTCACACCTGCCTCGCGGAGGGCAGGGCGGTGCGCCCTCACTCCCGCCGTTGGACGAGCCATGGGCGGGTGAGGCGTTGGAGGTATCGGCGTTGCCAGCGATTGGGGTCCGGTGGTGGCGGGGGTGGCTGGTCGCCGGGTGGGGGGCTGCCGGGTGGGGTCCAGATGACTTGGCCGTTGACGACTTTGCCGGTGGCGCCGGTGGTGTGGACGTGGTGGTGGTGGCGGTCGCAGAGTAGGGCGCCGTCGCGGACGGTGGTGTGGCCGCCGTGTTCCCAGGGGGTCAGGTGGTGGGCGTCGCACCAGGAGGCGGGGGCGGTGCAGTCCTCGAAGGTGCAGTGGCGGTCGCGTTCGATGAGGGCGATGCGTTGGCGGGGGGTGTGGTAGCGGTGGGTGCGTCCGACGTCGAGGGGGTCGCCGAGGTCGTCGATCAGGACGGGGGTGAGGTCGGCGCCGCAGGCCAGGCGGGCGAGCAGGCGTCGGGAGATGGGGGTGCCGTCCTCCAGCTCGGCTGGGGGTAGTCCAGTCGTCTTCTCGTCGGGCGCGCAGATGGCGGTGGCCAGGGTCTCGGCGCTGACGCGGACGATGACCTTGGCCGGGGAGCCGTGGCTGGTGGGCACCTGGTTGGTGGCCAGGGCGGTCTGGGCGAGGCGGTGCAGGGCGTCGTGGCGGCGTTGGCCGGGGCTGCGGGGGTCGGGGGTGCCGTCGCTGGCGGGTTCGGGGGCGGACCAGGCGTCGATGGCGGTGCGCAGGGCGTTGCCGGCTTCCTTGGTCAGTGCGCCTTGCAGGTAGTACATGCCGGAGGCTTCGGGAGTCAGGGTGAGGCAGCGCTGGCGGTGTTGGGCTTTCTCGTCGCGGGCCAGGCGCTCGTCGGCGCCGGGGTCGAGGTGGTGGCGGATCGCCACCGCGCACTTGGCCAGGTCGGGGGCGGGTAGGCGGGTGGCGTCGTCCAGCAGCATCACCTGGGCGGTGGCGACGTGCTCGGGGTCGAGGGCGTCGGGGCCGTCGACGGGCACGTTCGGTGGGGAGAGCTGGTCGACCAGGTCGGTGACGACGCGGGCCTGGCACACCCGCACCGTCCCGGTCTCCAGCGCGGCCCGGGTGGGCTCCAGGTCGGGGGAGAGCACTGACCGGTAGAGGGTGTGCGCCTGCTTACCGAACCCGGCCGCCTCGCCCGGCCGCATCGAGGGGACGATGCGGCGCAGCCAGGCTGCGGGGGAGCCGGTGCCGTCCTGGCCGGGAAGGCCGCGGGACTCGACCTCGCCGAGCAGGCGCACGGTCTGCCCGTCGGCCAGGCGCCGCACCCGGTCCAGCGCCGCGGCCAGCGCGGTCAGGTCGGCGTCGGGGAGCTGCCAGAACGCGGCCCCGGCCAGCTGCTCGAGCCCAGCCACCGCAGTGGTCACCGCGGCCAGCGCTCCCGCGCCACCCGATGTGTCCACTGTGTCCGTCATGCGTCAATTCTCGCGGACGCCACCGACAAAACCCAGGCGCCGCAACGCCTCTGTGGACAACCCGACAACCACGGCAACCTGTGGACAACCGGGTCGCGCACCGTGGCCTCAATGGGTGGTCCCGCCGCAGCCGCAGACTCGCCACGTCCTTCAAGACACCATCACAGGCATTAGACGAGGCGTTGCGTTGACCGCCTGAACCCGCAGGCATGTCCGGGCGTCGGGTGCCGAATGGCCGCCAGCGCAATCGGGACACACCCAGCTAGTCTCGCCGAGCCGTCATCCGGCTCGCGTGCCGACGAGCCCGCTGCTCGGCGCGATAGCCGGGCGGCAGATGGATGACCGTGAAGTGCTCCCGCTCGTCAGCCTCACCGCGTGACCGACGCGCCGCCAGGTCGGCGTGCTCGGCGTCGAGCGCGTTCTGGGCCTCAGCCTCGGTGTCGAACGCTGCGATCGGAACGTGACGACGCTCGTGGCGCTCAGCGTCATGGCAGTAGTGCCGCAGTACGAAGCGGTCGAGGGTGTCATCCGTGTCGTCGATGCGCGTCATCAGCAGTCCCCGTTCGTCTCAGCCGCAGCCCACCGAGGCTCTCACGACCCGTGCTGCGACCGCCGGCCGATGAGGTGCAGCAACGTCGCCACCCGACGGTAGGGGTCGGTGCGCCCCAGCCGCTCCTCAGCAGCCAGGAGCGCGTCGAGCTCGTCGGCGTCGCTGGGCGCTGGCTCATCGACGGCCACGCCGTCAGTGACGACGCGCACGCCGTACCACGCCTCGACGTGCATGCGACGGCCCGAGACGTACGACGCGAGCTCCTCCAGCCGGTCGGCGCGGGCCCGCACGCCGAGCTCGTTCACGTAGTGCGGTTTCGGCTGCTCGGCCTCGTCGAGCAGGTCGAGGACGTCGGCCCACTGCCGTCGCAGCCCTGGGCGCAGCGCCATCGCGGCGGCGTTGCGAGCCAGCAGCGACAGCACTCCGCCCGCGGCCACCCGGTCGCTCAGTGCGACGACGGCGGGCCCAGGCTCGGGCAGGTACATCAGCACGCCGTGGCAGAGCACGACGTCGAACGTGCGGCCGTCGGTGACGTCGTCGAGCGTCTCGACCGAGCCGGCGACGACGCGCACGCGGGAGCGAACGGCGTCCGGCAGCGCCTCGTTCGTCGCGGCGAACGCCTCGCGCATCGCGGAGTCCGGCTCAACCGCCAGGACGTCGAATCCCCGCTGCGCCAACCGGATGCTCTGGGTCCCCTGCCCGGCGCCGACGTCGAGCACCGTGCCGGGCGGGTCGCCGAGGTGCCGGGCCAGCTGGCGCGCCACCATCGCCTGGCGTACGACGTTGCGGAGGTTGGCCTGTCGGGCCAGCCACGGCGCACGACCGCCTTCGAAGTCGCCGCCGGAACCGGTCACGTCTCAGGCCGGGTGCTCGCCGCGCTTGACCGCCGGGCGCGGCACTCGGGTGCGGCGGATCTGGAAGGCGCGCATGACGGCGTACCAGGCCAGACCCTTGGTGTCGGTGTCGGCACCGAACTTCTCGCGCACCGCGCGCTTCATGCGCTGGGCCATGAGGAAGGCGTCCGCGGCCGACATCACGACGAGCGTGTAGGTGACGGCCAGCGTGCCGCCGTACAGCGCGGGGTTGGTCTTCTGCAGACCGGAGCCGACGAACGACAGCGCCAGCACGATGACCATCACCGGGAGCAGCAGCTCGCCGAGGTTCCAGCGGGCGTCGACGTAGTCGCGGGCGAACCTGCGCACCGGCCCGCGGTCACGCGCCATGAGGTAGCGCTCGTCGCCGAGCATCATCCGCTCGCGGGCTTTCACCCGCTCTTCACGGGCCGCCTGCCGGGCCGCCTTCGAGCTGCCCGAGCCCTTGGCCCGTGCGGCCGGCACGAGCGGCTGCTTGCGCGCCGCCTCGGCTTCCTTGCGCTTGGGGGTCGGGCGGTTCTTGCCCGGCCCGTCCGGGCGGGCGGCCGACTGCTCGTCGGCAGTGGCCTCAGCGGTGGTCTTGCGGCGTCCGAACACGCCGTGAGCCTACCTGGGACGCCGCCCCAGGCTGTCGAGCCGCCCGACGACGTCGTCGCCGTAGCGCTGTCGCACCCGCTCGCGCAGCCGCTCGTCGTGGCGCGGCACCGGCTCCAGGAACACCTCGACGACGTCGCCGAACTCCCGGCGCAGGCCGCGGTTCATCTCCACCGTCGACGCCTCCACCTGCCGCGCGTCGAGAGCGTCGGCGTAGTCGAGGCGCGCGCAGACGAGCACCTGGTCGGTGCCGATCCGCTCGGTCATGAGGTCGACCACGGCGTCGACCTCCTCGCGGTCGCCCAGCCATTGCGCGACCTCGCGCACGAGCCGGGGATCGGCCGCGCTGCCGACCAGCAGGTTCTTGTTGGTGCGCGCGAGCAGGAACGCGATGTAGGCCAGCAGCGCCGCGATGAGCAGGGAGGCGACGGCGTCGGGCCACGAGGAACCGGTGAGGTGGTGGCCGTAGACGCCGCCGAACGCGAAGACGATGCCGATGAGCGCGGCCGAGTCCTCGTAGAACACGGTCTTGATGGTGGGGTCGTCCGTCGAGCGCAGCAGCTCGCGAAAACCCTTGTGCTCCTCGCGCATCTGGGCGCGGACGCCCTTCACCGCTCGCACCCAGCTCGTACCCTCGAGCAGGAAGCTGACGCCCAGCACGACGGACGACAGCACGATGCCGCCGGACTCCTCACCGCCGCTGAGCAGCTGGCGCAGGCCCTCGATGCCGGCGAACACGGCACCGGACACGAAGATCGACACCGCCGCCACGAACGACCAGAAGAACCGCTCGGCGCCGTACCCGAACGGCCGACGCCGGTCGGCCGGCTTCTGGCTGCGCTTGAGCGCCACGAGCAGCAGCACCTCGTTGGCGGTGTCGGCGATCGAGTGGCCGGTCTCGGCGGCCATCGAGGCGGAGCCCGACACGACGGCCGCCACGCCCTTGGCCACCGCGATGCCGGCGTTGGCGAGCAGCGCCACGATGACCGTGCCGGTGCTCTCGCCCCCACCGCCGCCCTCACCGCCGCCGCCTTCGCCGTCCGACTGGTCTGCGTGGTCCTCGCTCACGGCCGCGACGCTACGCCTGGCTAGGGTGGCCCGCATGACCAGCGCACAACCCCCGGCCACCAGCCTGCCCACCGACCGCCTCGACGCCCTCCGCGAGGCGGTCGCCCGCGAGATGCCTGGTGTGCGGCGTGATCTCGAGGCCCTGGTGCGCATCCCCAGCGTGTCCGAGCGGGCCTTCGACCAGGCCCACGTCGCGGCGAGCGCCGCGGCCGTCGCCGAGCTGCTGCGCGGCGCGGGCCTGCGCGACGTCGACATCCTCGACGAGGGTGGAGCGCCGGCCGTCGTCGGTCACCTCGACGGGCCCGCGGGCGCCCCGACGGTTCTGCTCTACGCCCACCACGACGTCCAGCCTCCCGGCCAGGACGCCGACTGGACCTCCGCGCCGTTCGAGCCGACCGAGCGCGACGGACGCCTGTACGGCCGCGGTGCCGCGGACGACAAGGCCGGCGTGATGGCCCACCTCGCCGCGATCCGCGCCCACGACGGTCGCCCGCCGGTGAACCTCACCGTGTTCGTCGAGGGCGAGGAGGAGTCGGGTTCGCCGTCGCTGGGCCGCATTCTCGAGGCCCACCGCGACCGCCTCGCCGCCGACGTCCTCGTGCTCGCCGACTCGACGAACTGGAAGGTCGGTGTGCCGGCGCTGACGACGAGCCTGCGCGGTCTGGTTGAGGCCTACGTCGAGGTGCGCACGCTCGACCACGCGGTGCACAGCGGCATGTACGGCGGTGCCGCCGTCGACGCGGTGACGGCTCTGATCCGCCTGCTCGCCACGCTGCACGATGAGGCGGGAGACGTTGCGGTGCAAGGGTTGGTGAGCAGCGAGGCAGCCGACCTCGACCTCACCGAGGAGCAGCTGCGCGCGGACGCCGGCGTGCTCGACGGCGTCTCGCTCATCGGCACCGGCAGCCTCACGTCGCGGCTGTGGACCAAGCCGGCCCTCACCGTGGTCGGCTTCGACGCGACCTCCACCGACAAGGCCTCCAACACCCTTGCCGCGCAGGCGAAGGCGAAGATCTCGATGCGCGTGGCGCCGGGGCAGGACGCCAACGAGGCGTACGAGCTGCTCGCCCAGCACCTGCGCGACCACGCGCCGTGGAACGTGCAGGTCGACGTCCGGGTGCGCGAGACCGGCCAGCCGTTCAAGGCGGACGTCGAGGGGCCGGCGTACGACGCCGCGCGCGCCGCGTTCGCCGACGCCTGGGGCGTAGAGCCGGTCGACATGGGCATCGGCGGGTCGATCCCGTTCATCGCCGACTTCGCCGCCATCTACCCCGACGCCGCGATCCTGGTCACCGGCGTCGAGGACCCCGACACCCGCGCCCACGGCGCCAACGAGAGCCTGCACCTCGGCGAGTTCGAGCGGGTGTGCGTGGCCGAGGCGGCCCTGCTCGAGCGCCTCGGCTCCCTGCCGCGCTGAGTCCCCGTTGATCACGTTCAGTGGGTGACACTCCGGTTGTCGAGGGTTGCAACCCTCGACAACCGGAGTGAACCCTCGACAGGGGGCGCGGCCGTCAGCCGAAGTGCGCCTGCGCCCACGCCATGAGCAGCCCGACGACGGCGATGGCGCCGGGCACGAGGGCGACGCTCGGCCGCCGCCAGCCCCGGCGTCCGCTGGGCGAGGTGGTGCGCAGCAGCTGCTCGACGGCGAACGCCGCCTGCTCCGGCATGGGTTCGCGCTCCAGCACGTCGGCGAAGCGGGCCACGGCCTGGGGCGGCAGGGCGAGCGCGTCGTCGGGGTCGCCGAGCCGGAGCACCACGGAGGAGCTGCCGGCCGTCACCCCGCGGACCCGCTCGAGGGGGATCAGCTCGTCCATCCAGCGCCCGCGGTGCAGCAGTGCTCCGGCCCGGACCCCCAGCGGTGGCCGCGAGAGGCCGGCGAGGAGCACCAGCCCCTCGGCGACCGTGGAGCCACCGAAGGCGATCGGCAGCAGCGCACCCCAGCCCGCATCGCCGTCGAAGAGCCACCGCGCCGCGGGGTAGACGGCGAGCGCGAGGAGGTAGGCGAGGGGTGTCGCCACGGGGGTGACGAGCCGCAGGGCGGTCGTGGTGGCACGGCCCCAGGTCCGTGGCCGCGGTGGTGAGCCCGCCGTCGGGTCAGCCGGCCGGGCTGCGGGCCGCTGCCCCCGGTCGCGGGGGCGCAGCCGCAACGCGCCGTCGCGCAGCCGGCCCCAGGTCCACGGGTCGACGACGCCGCTGGACGACACCAGAGGCGGCGCGTCGTCGAGCTGCAGGACGATCGGGTCGCCGTCGCGGCGCAGGCCGATCACCGTGGCAGGTGCGCCGCCGTCGAGCACCCGGGGCACCGGTGGCGGGGGAGGGACGTCGTCGTCGTCGGGGTCGCTCGCGACGAGCCCGTCCGCCCAGGCGGCCAGCGCCTCGTCGCTCAGCGTGGTGACGTCCGGGGGCTCGACACCGTGGGCGTCGAGGTCGTCGTCATCGTCGCTCTCGTCGTCCTCGCCATCCGCCCCGGACGCCGACAGCGCGCTGAGCGGAAGCAGGACCAGCGCGGGGGCCAGGTCGCGCACCAGCGCGAGCGGGCGCGCGAACCCCGGGTCGTCGAGGGTCGTGAGCAGCACGCGAGCGCCGTGCCGGCCGGCGCGTAGCCGGACCCCGGGACCACCGCGGTGCAGCAGCTCGAACCGCCGTCGGCCCCGGCTCCACAGCCGGGCGGCCAGCCCGAGCAGCACGACGAGGAGCAGGGCTGCCACACCGATCCGCCAGCTCGGGTCGTCGGGCTCGGCCACCAGCGCCACGTGCGTGGGCTGCGTCGGGTCGACCAGCACCGGCACGCTGTCACCGACGGCGTAGCTGCCCAGGGGCTCGATCCGCACCCGCCGGCCCTGCACGTCGAGGGTCACCGTGTAGCCGTCTGGGCTCAGCTGCACCACCGTGGCGTCGACGCGCGTGCTGCGCGCCTCGCGCTGCCGCTGCGCCTGCGTGGCCTGCAGGTGCCAGGCCAGCAGCCCACCGGCCACGACGACGGCGAGAGCCGCGACCACGAGCGCCGCGAGCCGCGTGTCCTCGTCGCGGGGGAGCGGGTCGGTCACCGGGCCGGCGACGTCGGGGTACGGCTGCGTGGGCGCCTGCCACGCCGCCGCTTCCACCTGCTGGCGCCAGCGCGCGAGCAGGTCCGCAGCGCCGAGAAGGACGAACCACACCAGCGCCCAATGCCACACGGACGGGAACGAGGAGTCGACGGCCACGGGTCCGGCGAGCAGCGCGGCCACCAGTGCCGCACCCCACACCGCCGCACGAGGCAGCATCAGGGCCAGCGCCACCATGCCCATGGCGAGCAGCTCGGCCACGGGCACGAGGTGGTAGGCGAGCGTGTCCAGCGGCAGCCGGCACGGCGCCTGCGCAGTGCACTCGGTGCTCTCCAGCACCGTCTCGGCCACCACGAGCACCAGCAGCGGGACAGCGACCGCGAGGCTCAGCCCCCATCGCGGCACGCGTCGCCGCCAGCGAAGCGCCTGCTCCGCCGTGACGGCAGGCAGCACGTCAGTCGCGGGCGGTGATGCCCGGCAGCGCCAGCATCTGGTCGAGCGCGACGCGGGCCCAGTGCGCGACGTCCGGGTCGACGACGATCCGGTTGACCACGCGTCCGGCAGCCAGCGACTCCAGCGACCACACCAGGTGCGGCAGGTCGATGCGGTTCATCGTCGAGCAGAAGCACACGGTCTTGTCGAGGAACACGACCTGCTTGTCGGGGTGCTGCTTGGCGAGCCGGCGCACCAGGTTGAGCTCGGTGCCGATGGCCCACGACGACCCGGCCGGCGCCGCCTCGAGGGTCTTGATGATCTTCTCCGTCGACCCGACGTGGTCGGCCACGGAGACGACCTCGTGGCGGCACTCGGGGTGCACCAGCACCTGGACGTCGGGGATGCGGGCGCGCACGTCGTCGACCGACTCGAGGCTGAAGCGCCCGTGCACCGAGCAGTGGCCGCGCCACAGGATCATCCGCGCGTCCTGCAGCTGCTGGCGGGTGAGGCCACCGAGCGGCTTGTGCGGGTCGTAGACGACGCAGTCGCCGAGGCTGAGGCCGAGCTCGAGCACCGCGGTGTTGCGGCCGAGGTGCTGGTCGGGCAGGAACAGCACCTTGCCGCGGCCCTCCGGCCGCTGCCCGAACGCCCAGTCGAGCGCGGTGCGAGCGTTGGACGACGTGCAGATGGTGCCGCCGTGCCGCCCGGTGAAGGCCTTGATCGCGGCCGAGGAGTTCATGTACGACACGGGCACGACGTCGTCCGCGACGCCGGCGTCGACCAGGTCGTCCCACGCGTCCTCGACCTGCGCGATCGCGGCCATGTCGGCCATCGAGCAGCCGGCGGCGAGGTCGGGCAGCACGACCTGCTGGTGCTCGGCGGTGAGGACGTCGGCGCTCTCGGCCATGAAGTGCACGCCGCAGAACACGATGTAGGGCGCCTCGGGTCGCGCCGCCGCCTGCTGCGCCAGCTTGAACGAGTCGCCGGTGACGTCGGCGAAGTCGATGACCTCGTCGCGCTGGTAGTGGTGGCCGAGGACGAAGACCTGCTCGCCGAGCGCAGCCTTCGCGGCCCGCGCCCGCTCCACCAGGTCGGGGTCGGACGGCGCCGGCAGGTCACCCGGACACTCGACCCCCCGCTCGGTCTCCAGGTCGCGTCCGCGACCGAGCAGCAGCAGGGCGGCCGGCGAGGCGGCCGGCTCCGAGAAGGTGGTCACGTGCTGATTATCCCCTAGCGGGCCGCCACCGACGCGCACCCCGGCCACCTGGGAGGATCGCGCCGTGCGCCTGCTCCTCGCTCCCGACTCCTTCCGACCGCTGACCGCGACGCAGGCGGCCGAGGCGATGGCCGCCGGCTGGTGCGCGCAGGCGCCGTCCGACACCGTCACCGCCTGCGCGCAGTCCGACGGCGGGGCCGGGTTCGTCGACGTCGTCCTGGCGGCCCGGGGCGGCGACCTCGTGCCCGTCACCGTGAGCGGGCCGCTGGGCGAGCCCGTGCCGGCCACGGTGCTCGTCGTGCCCGCGTCCGAGGGAGCTGAGGGAGGCGACGGTGAGCCGCTGACGGCCTACGTCGAAGCCGCGCAGGCGTGCGGCGCGCACCTGGTCACCCTCGACCGGCGCGACCCCTGGCGGGCCTCGAGCCGGGGGCTCGGCGAGCTGCTCCTCGCGGCGGTGGGCACCGGGGCGCGGCGGGTCGTCGTCGGGGTGGGTGACACGGCGTCGCACGACGCCGGCGCCGGCCTGCTGGCGGCCCTGGGTGTGGACGGCGAGGGCCTGGACGCCGGGGGCGGCGCGCTCTCGGCCGTCGAGGCCGCCCACCTGGCCGGGCTGCCCGACGCGCGCGAGCGGCTGCGCGAGGTCGAGCTCGTCGTGGCGACCGCCACCGACATCCCGTTACTGGGCTTCCACGGCGCCAGTGCCGTCGAGGCGGCGGCCCGCGGCGCCAGCGCCGAGCAGGCCCAGGCGCTCGAGGCGGCGCTCGGCCACTTCGCCCAGCTGGCCGAGCGCTCGCTGGTGGCCGGACGCCCCCTCGCCGGAACGACGATCGCGGGCCGCCCGGGTGCGGGCGCCGGCGGCGGCGTCGCGTTCGCGTTGATGCTGCTCGGCGCCCGGCAGGTGGACGGCGTGGAGGCGGCTGCGCGCGCCACGCGGCTCGCCGACCGGCTGCGGGCGTCCGACCTCGTGGTCACGGGCGAGGCGGTGTTCGGGTGGGAGTCCACCCGTGCCGGGGTCGTGAAGCACGTCGCCGCGCTGGCCCTGGAGGTCGGCGTGCCGAGCATCGTGCTCGCCCAGCACGTGGAGGTCGGCCGTCGGGAGACGTCGAACCTGGGGCTGTCGGGCGCCTACGCCGTCGTCGAGGGCCCTCCTGGTGCGAACGCCCCGTCGTCCGACCCGGCCGGCGACCTCGCCGCGCGGACTCGCCGGGTCGCGCGCACGTGGTCGCACTGACGTCGTACGCTGGAGCCTGTTAGCACGGTTCAACGTCCACCACGGTGCAGACGGGTCCACTGCGGATTCACGCGACAGGGGAACACCTCGCCTGCCTCGGCGGTTGCCGCAGGTGGCCGCGAGTTCGACGAGTCGATGAGTAGGGATGCCCGCATGACTGACACCACCACCCAGACCAGCCCGCAGACCGAGGCCGCGCACGGCGTCGTCCTCACCGACGTGGCCGCGCAGAAGGTCAAGAGCCTGCTGGAGCAGGAGGGCCGCGACGACCTGCGCCTGCGCATCGGCGTCCAGCCCGGCGGCTGCTCCGGCCTGATCTACCAGCTGTACTTCGACGAGCGCTCGCTCGACGGCGACCTGGTCGAGGACTTCGGCGGCGTCGAGGTCGTCGTCGACCGGATGAGCGCCCCGTACCTCTCGGGCGCGACGATCGACTTCGCCGACACGATCGAGAAGCAGGGCTTCACGATCGACAACCCGAACGCCGGCAGCAGCTGCGCGTGCGGTGACAGCTTCAGCTGAGCCACGTTCGCCCGACGTCGAGGCCGGTCCCCTGGTGGGGCCGGCCTCGTTCGCGTGTCAGGTGCCGTACGCCGGCAGCTCGTCGAGCAGGTGCCGCGCGTCGTCCGGGACGACGACGTCCGACCGGCCGGACGCCGCCGGTGCCGTCGCCTGCCGGATCACCCGCGGCAGCACGACCTGGGCGCCGTCGACGCACAGGTCGTGCAACGTACCCTCGTCGAGGGCTGACCGGGGGCCGGGAACAACTGCCGATGTGCTCATGCCAGCGACGCTAGGCCGTTACCCACCAGTACTCCAGGACCATCGTCAGGCGCTGTGCCCGGTAGGGTCGTCGGGTGCGCATCGCGATCACCGGCTCCATCGCCACCGACCACCTGATGACCTTCCCGGGGCGGTTCGCAGACTCGCTCGTGGTCGAGCAGCTCGACAAGCTGTCGCTGTCGTTCCTGGTCGAGGAGCTGGACGTCCGGCGCGGGGGAGTGGCGGCCAACATCGCGTTCGGTATGGGCAACCTGGGCCTTCGCCCGCTGCTGGTGGGCGCGGTCGGCCCGGACTTCGTCGACTACCGCGCCTGGCTCGAGCGCCACGGTGTCGACTGCGGCGGCGTGCACACCAGCGAGCTGCGGCACACCGCGCGCTTCATCTGCACGACCGACACCGACCAGGCCCAGATCGCGTCGTTCTACGCCGGTGCGATGAGCGAGGCCCGCGACATCGAGCTGGCACCGCTGGCGGCGGCGCACGGCGGGCTCGACCTGGTGCTGGTCGGCGCCAACGACCCCGAGGCGATGCTGCGGCACACCGAGGAGTGCCGGGCGCGCGGCTTCGCCTTCGCCGCCGACCCCAGCCAGCAGCTGGCCTTCGCGGACGGACCGTTCATCCGGCGCCTCGTCGAGGGCGCGGCCTACCTGTTCAGCAACGAGTACGAGGCGTCGCTCACCCAGCAGAAGACCGGCTGGAGCGGCGAGGACATCCTCGAGCGGGTCGGCACGCGCGTGACGTCGAGCGACAGCACAGAGAGCGGCCCCGCGGAGAGAGCCCGGGCCGTCGGACCGAAGAGGGTCGCCCGCAGCATCTGTTCGGGCAGC
>JBQCES010000261.1:0-4598 GCA_051960055.1 Angustibacter sp.
CGCTGGCGTGCATGATCACGCCGGGGATGGCGGGTCGGGGTCAGGACGAGGCGAGGCGGGCCTGCTCGGCGGCGACGTCGAAGTCGGCCGGTGGCCACTGCGGCGCCATGCCCTCGAGGTGCTCGATGAGCAGCTGCTGCACCGCCCAGCGCGCGTACCACTTGCGGTCGGCCGGGACGACGAACCACGGCGCCGCCTCGGTCGAGCAGCGGGTGAGCGCCACCTGGTAGGCCTGCTGGTAGTCGTCCCAGCGCGCGCGCTCGTCGAGGTCGCCCGGGTTGTACTTCCAGTACTTGTCGGGGCGCGCCAGCCGCTCGGCCAGCCGCTCCTTCTGCTCGTCGCGACTGATGTGCAGCATGACCTTCACCACCGTCGTGCCGCGCTCGACGAGCCGCCGCTCGAAGTCGTTGATCGTGGCGTAGCGCTTCGACCAGGTCGCCTTGGGCACGAGGTCGTGCACCCGCACCACCAGCACGTCCTCGTAGTGCGACCGGTCGAACACGCCGATCTCGCCCGGCTGCGGCAGCGCCTGACGGATCCGCCACAGGAAGCCCTTGGCCCGCTCCTCGTCGGTCGGCTTCTTGAACGCCGTGTGCCGCACGCCCTGCGGGTCGACCGCGCCGACGACGTGCCGCATGATGCCGCCCTTGCCCGAGGTGTCCATGCCCTGGATGACCAGCAGCAGCGAGCGCTTCCCGCCGCCCTTGCTCTCGGCGTACAACCGCTCCTGCAGACCCGACAGGTGCTCCTCGCCCGCGGTGAGCGCCGCCTTGCCCGCGCGCTTGTTGCCGCCGAAGCCCGGAGTCGACCGGGGGTCGACGTCGACCAGCCGGAATCCCTCACCCACGGCCAGCCGCTGGCGCACGAGGACCTCGGGGTCGCTCAGCTGGTCGGCGAGCCGCGCGCGTGCCTCGTCGAGCTCGCGGCTCAGCCGGTCGAGCCGCTTGACGTCCTTGGTGCGTGGGTCGACCACCGCGTCGTGTGCCATCGGGTGATCATGGCAGCGCGCACCTGCACGAGCCACCGGCGAGCCGCTGTGAAAGGCTCGGGGCATGCACCGCTTCGCCGTCTGGGCACCCGGCGCCGAGCAGGTCGACCTGGTCACGAGCCCGGGGCCTGACGAGGTGCGCCAGCCGATGGTCCGGTCGGAGGGCGGGTGGTGGCGTGACGACGGCCCGTGGGCCGAGCACGGCACCGACTACGGCTACTGCGTCGACGGCGGCCCGCTCACCCCCGATCCGCGCAGCGCGTGGCAGCCGGACGGCGTGCACGGCCCGAGCCGGGTGTTCGACCCCGAGCGCTACGAGTGGCACGACGACAGCTGGCGCGGCACCCGCCGGGGCAACGGCGCGTTGGGCGGCGTGGTCTACGAGCTGCACGTCGGCACGTTCACCGACGAGGGCACGCTCGACGCCGCGATCGGCCGGCTCGACGACCTGGCCGCCCTCGGCGTCGACCTCGTCGAGCTCATGCCCGTGGCGGCGTTCGAGGGACGCTGGGGCTGGGGCTACGACGGTGTGCACCCGTACGCGGTGCACGAGCCGTACGGCGGCCCCGAGGCCTTGCAGCGCTTCGTCGACGCCGCGCACCAGCGGGGGCTCGGTGTGGCGCTCGACGTCGTCTACAACCACCTCGGCCCGAGCGGCAACTACCTCGCGCGCTTCGGCCCGTACTTCACCGACGACCACCACACGCCCTGGGGCCAGGCGCTCAACTTGGACGGCGAGGGCAACCTGGCGGTGCGCCGCTGGATGCTCGACAACGCGCTGCGGTGGTTCCGTGACTTCCACGTCGACGCGCTGCGCCTCGACGCCGTGCACGAGCTCAAGGACGACTCCCCCACGCACGTGCTGGCCCAGCTCGCCGACGAGACGCTGATCCTGTCGCGCGCGCTGGAGCGCCCGCTCGACCTCATCGCGGAGAGCGACCTCAACGACCCGCAGATGGTCGAGTCGAGCCAGGCGGACGGCATGGGCATGGACGCCCAGTGGAGCGACGACCTGCACCACGCCCTGCACGCTGCGCTCACCGGCGAGCGGCAGGGCTACTACGCCGACTTCGGCTCCCTGGCCGTGGTGCGCCAGTGCCTCGAGCGCGTCTTCCGGCACGACGGCGGCTGGTCGTCGTTCCGGGGCAGCGACTGGGGGCGGCCAGTCGACCCCGACAAGCACGACGCCCGCCGCTTCCTCGGCTACCTGCAGACCCATGACCAGGTGGGCAACCGCGCGCTGGGCGACCGCATCGGTGCCGTCCTCACCCCGGGCCAGCAGGCCATCGGCGCCGCGCTGGTGATGACGTCGGCGTTCACGCCCATGGTCTTCATGGGCGAGGAGTGGGACGCCTCGACGCCGTGGCAGTACTTCACCGACTTCGCCGACGCCGACCTGGCTGCCGCCGTGCGCGACGGTCGACGTCGCGAGTTCGCCGAGCACGGGTGGGACGCCGAGCAGGTGCCCGACCCGCAGGACCCGGCCACCCGCGAGGCGTCGGTGCTGCGGTGGGACGAGCGTCGTGACGGCGACCACGCCCGCATGCTCGCGTGGTACCACGACCTGATTGCCCTGCGCCGCAAGGAGAAGGTGCTCACCGACGGCCGCCTGCGCGAGGTCGGCGTCGACGTCTACGAGGACGCCGAGTGGCTCGTGATGCGTCGCGGCGACCTGCGGGTCGTCGCCAACCTGGCCGACCAGCCACAGGCGGTGCCCCTGGACGCGGAGCCGATCGACGTCGTCCTGGCCTGGGACCCGGCCGCGACCTCGCTGCACGACACGTCGGTCGACCTGGGGTCGCACGGCGTGGCCGTCGTGCGGGTCAGCGGCTGAGCCGAGCCAGCGCGGTGAGGCGAGACAGGGCGCGCAGGTACTTCTTGCGGTAGCCGCCGGAGAGCATGTCGTCCGAGAACAGCTGGTCGATCGAGCACCCGGCGATGGCGACCGGCACGTCGCGGTCGTAGAGCCGGTCGGCGAGCGACACCAGCCGCAGCGCGACGTTCTGGTCGCTCAGCGGGTGAACACCCGTGACGGCAACGCCGCTGAGCCCGTCGACCAGCTCGCCGTAGCGGCTGGGGTGCACGCGCGCGAGGTGGGCGCACAGCGCGTCGAAGTCGTCGCACGTGGCGTCGGGCTGCGCGTCCGCCCAGGCCCGCGCGTCGTCGTCCGACCATGGCTCGGGCGCCTCGGGCAGGCCCCGATGGCGGTAGTCCTCGCCGTCGATGCGCACGACCTCGAAGTGCGCTGACAAGGCCTGGATCTCACGCAGGAAGTCGTCCGCCGCGAAACGCCCCTCGCCGAGCGCGCCCGGCAGCGTGTTGGACGTCGCGGCCAGCCGGACGCCCGCCTTCACCAGCCGCGCGAGCAGCGTCGACATGAGCACCGTGTCGCCGGGGTCGTCGAGCTCGAACTCGTCGATGCACACCAGTGATCGCGTCGACAGCGCGGCGACCGCGTCCGCGAAGCCGAGCGCGCCGACCAGGTGGGTGTAGCCGACGAACGTGCCGAACGCCTTGGGTGCCGGCGCCTCGTGCCACAAGGAGGCCAGTAGGTGCGTCTTGCCGACGCCGAACCCGCCGTCGAGGTAGACCCCAGGCGGCCCGCTGGGCTCGGAGCGCCGACGAAACAGCCGCCGTCCGCCGCGGTCGTTCATCGAGCCGGCGAGCTCGCGCAGCCGGTCGAGCGCCGCCTGCTGGCTGGGTTGCCCGGGATCCGGTTCGTAGGTCGAGAACCGGACGTCGGCGAAGTGCGGTGGCGGCACGAGCTCGTCGAGCAGCCGCTGGGCGTCGGGACGCGGGTCGCGGTCGGTGAGTCGTCCCGTCACGTCGTGCACCCTACGCAGTTCGCCCCTGGCAGACTCGGCCGGGTGCAGCACCTCGATGACGTCTCCGACGACGAGCTCGCCGACCGGTACGCCTACCCGCGGGGCGCTGAGCGGCCGCAGGTGCGCGCGAACTTCATCTCGACGCTGGACGGTGGGGCGAGGGGCGATAACGGACGCACCGACAGCATCAACGACCCGGCCGACCACCGGGTCTTCGCGCTGCTGCGAGCGCTCAGCGACGTCATCCTCGTCGGTGCGGGCACGGCGCGCGACGAGGGCTACGGCCGCGCGAGCACGCCCGCCCGCTGGCAGGACCTGCGCACCGCCCACGGTCTCGCCGAGCCCCCCACGATCGCGGTGGTCAGCCGGTCGCTCGACCTGCCGAGCGCGCTCCTCGACGCGACGCCGGACGCCGCCGGAACAGCCGTCGTCCACCGCGCGACCCGATCGACGACGCGACGTCGGAGAGCCGTTCGACGGCGGCCTGCTGGCTCGGCTGGCCGGGATCCGGCTCGTACGTGGAGAAGCGGACGTCGGCGAAGTGCGGCGGAGGGACGAGCTCGTCGAGCAGCCGCTGGGCGCCGGGACGCGGGTCGCGGTCGGTGAGTCGTCCCGTCACGCCTGCATCATCCAGCACCGGCCAGGTGCCACGCGCCGCGGGTGGGTCGGGACCGAGCCGCCGCTCCGCCGTCGGGCTCCCTGGCTAGGGTGTGGCGATGGACGACTGCACGGTGGTGGTCGGGGGGACCGGGTTCGTCGGCTCCCGTCTCGCGTGCGAGCTGGCC
>JBQCES010000262.1:0-3966 GCA_051960055.1 Angustibacter sp.
GGGGCGCCACCCCCACCCGCAGCTTCGTCGGTCAGCCCGGGGCCGGGCCCCGCTGACGGGGGCAGACCTCGGCGCGGGCGGCCCGGGTATCGGGCAGCCGCCCGCGCGCTGCTTACACTCACGCACGTGCACCGATTCGATGCGGACGTCGAGGCCCTGAGCCAGGCCGTCCTCGACTACACCCTCAAGCGCTCCCGCATGCACCCGGTGCCGCTCGACGGCCCGCGCTCCGCCGCGGAGCTCGACGAGGCGGCGGGCGGCACCATCACCGCCGAGGGCCTGGGCGGCGAGGCGGCGCTCGAGCTGTTCACCGAGGTGCTCGCGCCCGCCTGCATCTCCACCGACCACCCCCGCTACCTGTCGTTCATCCCGTGCGCGCCCACCGAGGCCAGCACGCTGTTCGACCTCGTGGTGGGGGCGTCGTCCATCTACGGCGGCTCGTGGCTCGAGGGCGCCGGTGCGGTGCACGCCGAGAACGCCGCGCTGCGCTGGATCAGCGACCTGGTGGGCCTTCCCGAGGGCGCTGGGGGCGTCTTCGTGCCGGGCGGCACCATCGGCAACCTGTCGGCGCTCGTGGCAGCCCGGCACGCCGCCAAGGTCACCCGCGCCGGTGACCCGCCGGCCCGGTGGAAGGTCGCCGGCACCACGCAGGCGCACTCGTCGATCAAGAGCGCGTGCGACGTCATGGACGTCGACTTCGTGGGCGTCCCGGTCGACGAGCACGGCCGGCTCACCGGCGACAACCTGCGGCGCACGCTCGAGCACGCCGGCGCCGACGGCCTGTTCGCCGTCGTGGCCACCGCGGGCACCACGAACTTCGGCATCGTCGACGACCTCGACTCGGTCGCCGACGTCTGCGCCGAGCTGGGCGTGTGGTTCCACGTCGACGGCGCGTACGGCGGCGCCGGCCTGGCCGCGCCGAGCATCCGCGACCGGTACGCCGGCATCGAGCGCTGCGACTCGTTCATCGTCGACCCGCACAAGTGGCTGTTCGCACCGTTCGACTGCTGCGCGCTCATCTACCGCGACCCCCAGCAGGCCCGGGCCGCCCACACCCAGAAGGCCGGCTACCTCGACGTCCTCACCGACGCCGCCGAGTTCAACCCCTCGGACTACTCGGTGGGGCTCACTCGCCGCGCCCGCGGGCTGCCGTTCTGGTTCAGCCTCGCGACGCACGGCACCGACGCCTACACCGAGGCCATCGAGCGCACGCTCGAGGTCACGCGGTTCGCCGCCGCCGAGATCGAGCGCCGCGACTACCTCGAGCTCCTGCGCGAGCCCGACACCTCGGTGGTGGTGTTCCGCCGGGTGGGCTGGACGCCGCAGCAGTACCAGCTGTGGTCCGACCGGCTCCTCATCGCCAACCTCGCGTTCGTCGTCCCGACGTCGCACGAGGGAGAGACGGTCACCCGCTTCGCGATCGTCAACCCGAACACCACCGAGGGTGACATCTCCACCATCTTGGACACGATGGCGTGAGACACGACCAGCGCAGCCGCGAGACGGTGCGGCGAATGACAACCTTGTGGTTTACGCTCTACCGTGGAACGCACGCCGAGCAGGAGGGTCAGCATGGACGCCGCAACGACCGACCGCACCGCCGACACGGTGGCCAGCGGGCTGTCCGAGCGCGACCGCGAGGTCCTGTCCTTCGAGCGGCAGTGGTGGAAGTACGCGGGCGCCAAGGAGCAGGCGATCCGCGAGCTGTTCGACATGTCGGCCACGCGCTACTACCAGGTGCTCAACGCCCTGATCGACCGGCAGGACGCGCTGGAGTTCGACCCGATGCTGGTCAAGCGCCTGCGCCGCATGCGCGCCTCGCGCCAGCGAGCGCGGTCCGCGCGTCGTCTCGGCCTGCAGGTCTGACCCTGTCCGGCTCCGCCGGCGGCTGGGGGTGCGCATCATGAGCGCCGGTTTCTCCGAGCGCCGCGGTGCGCACCGTCCCGCGAGCCAGGGGCCGACCTCGGCGATCCCGTGGCTCGTGGCCGCGGTGGCGATCCTGCTCATCGTCGGGTTCGCGAGCGGCTGGTTCGGCGGTTCGCAGGCGCCTGCGGCCAGCACCACGAAGGCCGGCGCCTCGACGTCCGCTGGCGCCACGGGCAAGGCCACCAAGACGAGCAAGAGCCCGGCCACCACGAAGGCCTCGGCCCCCGCCCAGACCACCCCGGCGGCCACGGCCGACCGGACCCTGCCCGTCAGCGTGCTGAACTCGACGTCCACCAGCGGCCTGGCCGCGAAGGGGGCGGCTCGGCTGAAGACGGCGGGCTGGGCCATTCGCAGCACCGGCAACTACCGCGGCGGCGTGAGCGCCACCACGGTCTTCTACGGCAGCGCGTCGCTGCGTGCCACGGCCCAGGCCGTGGCCGCCGACCTGGGCCTGGGGGCGGTCAGCGAGTCGGCCGACTTCGGGCCGACCCGGGTCACGGTCGTGCTGGCGGGCGACTTCCGCCCGTAGCGCCCGGCGCCAGGTAGCCACCAGCCACCAGGCCCGCTCGCCGCTCGAAGACGTTGCCCAACGCGGTGTCACCCACCGTGGCCAGCGACCAGAGCGTCGCCAGGCCGTAGGCCAGCGGGAAGCCGGCGACGCCCAGCAGCCACGCCCACTGCGCGCTGTGCCGCGCCTCGTGGGCGAGCAGCTGCGGTCGGGCGGCCAGCGCGGCGTCGTCGAGCCGCAGCAGGATCACGTCGCCGATCGTGAGGGCCGGTGCCCGGGGGGCGGGGAAGCGCGAGCGGTAGCCGGCGGCCACGATCGTGCCGTGCGGGCCGGGCCGCAGGTGCGCGTGGCCGAGCCGCGCGAGCAGCAGGCCGAGCGGGGTCGCCAGAGTGAGCACGTTGACCACCTGGCGCACCCGGTCACTGGCCCTCACGCCCCCCACCTTCTCGTGATCATGCACGCCAGACCACCCGCCCCCAGGCATTTGCACTCAGGGGGGTCGAGTGCTAATCATTGACCTAGCACTCTGCATCCCCGAGTGCTACGAGACGTCGACCGCCTGGTGAGGGCGTCGGCCGGTGCGTGACCAGAGCGCACCGGCCCCGCTCGTCCGTCGCGGGCACCACGCGGTCACCACCACCCGATCACGGGAGGAACCCGAGAGCATGGCCAAGATCATCGCCTTCGACGAGGAGGCCCGCCGCGGGCTCGAGCGGGGCATGAACACCCTCGCCGACGCCGTCCGGGTCACGCTCGGTCCCAAGGGCCGCAACGTCGTCCTGGAGAAGAAGTGGGGCGCCCCCACGATCACCAACGACGGTGTGAGCATCGCCAAGGAGATCGAGCTCGACGACCCCTACGAGAAGATCGGCGCCGAGCTGGTCAAGGAGGTCGCCAAGAAGACCGACGACGTCGCCGGTGACGGCACCACCACCGCCACCGTGCTGGCCCAGGCGATGGTCCGCGAGGGCCTGCGCAACGTGGCCGCCGGCGCCAACCCGATGGCCCTCAAGCGCGGTATCGAGCAGGCCGTCGAGGCCGTCTCCGAGCAGCTGCTCGCCTCGGCCCGTGAGGTCGAGACCAAGGAGCAGATCGCGCAGACCGCCGGTATCTCCGCCGGCGACGCCTCCATCGGCGAGCTCATCGCCGACGCCTTCGACAAGGTCGGCAAGGACGGCGTCATCACCGTCGAAGAGGCCAACACGATGGGCCTCGAGCTCGAGTTCACCGAGGGCATGCAGTTCGACAAGGGCTACATCTCGCCCTACTTCGTCACCGACCCGGAGCGCATGGAGGCGGTCCTCGACGACCCCTACGTCCTGCTCCACCAGGGCAAGATCTCGTCGATCCAGGACCTGCTGCCGCTGCTGGAAAAGGTCGTCCAGGCAGGCAAGCAGCTGTTCATCATCGCCGAGGACGTCGACGGCGAGGCCCTCTCGACGCTGGTCGTCAACAAGATCCGCGGCACCTTCAACGTGGCCGCCGTCAAGGCCCCCGGCTTCGGCGACCGCCGCAAGGCCATGCTGCAGGAC
>JBQCES010000263.1:0-3846 GCA_051960055.1 Angustibacter sp.
CGGTCGACGTCCAGGCCGCGCGACAGACCGAGCTCGACGTACGCGAAGCCGTCGGCCAGGGTGTACGCAAGCTCTTGCGCCGCAGTCGATCCGGCCTCGCGGATGTGGTAGCCGCTCACCGACAGCGGCTTGTAGGCCGGGATGTTCTCGGCGCAGTACTCCATGAGGTCGCCGATCAGGCGCAGGTGCGGCTCGGGCGCGAACAGCCACTCCTTCTGCGCGATGTACTCCTTGAAGATGTCGGTCTGCAGCGTGCCGTCGAGGGCCGACAGGTCGACGCCCTGGCGCTCAGCGGCGACGAGGTACATGCAGAAGACGGGGACGGCGGGGCCGCTGATGGTCATCGACGTCGTGACGTCGCCGAGCGGGATGCCGGCGAACAGCACGTCCATGTCGGCGGCGGAGTCGATGGCCACGCCGCAGTGGCCGACCTCGCCGAGGCTCATGGGGTCGTCGGAGTCGCGGCCCATGAGGGTCGGCATGTCGAAGGCCACCGACAGGCCGCCACCGCCGCGCGCCAGGATCATCCGGTAGCGCTCGTTGGTCTGCTCGGCGTTGCCGAAGCCCGCGAACTGGCGGATCGTCCAGGTGCGGCCGCGGTAGCCGGTGGGGTACAGGCCGCGGGTGAAGGGGAACTCGCCCGGCCAGCCGATGCGCTCCATGCGCGGGTCGACGGCGCCCGCGGGCGGCCCGTAGACCGGCTCGACCTCGCTGGCCGACAGCGTCGTGAAGTCAGCGTCGCGGACCTTGCCCGATGCCACAGCCTGGTCGTAGCGCTGCTGCCAGCGTCGTCGTCCGGCCTCGATCGCGTCGTCCTGCTGCTCAGCACCCATGGACGCCAATTTACGTGGACGTCCTACTAACTGTCGACCCGCCCCGCCTCCCACCGCTCGAGCCGGTTTCCGCCACGCAAGCCGCTTTCCGCCCGCCGGCGGCGGTTCTGGCGGCGGAGGCCCGGTTGCCTCCGCCACTCAGGCCGCGGCTGAGCGGCGCAAAGCGGCATGGACGGCGGAAAGCGGCCTGGGCGGCGGAAGCGGAGATGGTGCCAGGGGCTTGACGGAGGGTGGGTGCGAGCGGGACTCAGGCGTCGGCGAAGTCACCCGCGCCGACGCGCACCTTGCGCAGCAGCTCGAACAGCTGCACCCGCTCGGCGCCGTCGAGCGCCTCCAGGCCGAAGTCGAGCTCGACCAGGTCGGCGGTGGCGGCCTCGACGACGCGCCGGCCCTGCGCGGTGATGCCGGCGAGCGTGCCGCGGCCGTCGTCGGGGTTCGGCGTGCGCTCGACCAAGCCGGCCTGCTCGAGCCGCTGGACGATGTTCGTGACGCTCGTCGGGTGCACCATGAGCCGCTCCCCGATCTTCGACAGCGGCAGGCGGCCGGCTCGGCTGAACGTCAGCAGCACCAACGCCTCGTAGCGCGCGAAGGTCAGCCCGTGGCTACGCAGCGCCTCGTCGTACCGGGCGATGAGCAGCTGCTGCACCCGCATGATCGACGTCGCCGCAGCCATGGAGTCACCGGCGTCCCACCGCTCGCGCCACAGCTCCTCGGCGCGGGCGACCGGGTCGAAGGCGAGGCGCAGGGCTCGGGGCATGACGCGCACCGTACCGCGCAGCTGCGCCGGTGCGTTCAGCTGCTCAGCGGCCGGACCCACTGCGGCACACCGGCGTCCAGGTGCAGCTCGCCGTCGCAGGCCGCGGCGGCCTCGGGGTCGTGGGTAGCCATGACGACGGCGGCGCCGCGCTCGGCCTCACCGCGCAGCAGCTCGACGACCCGCGCGCGGTTCACCGCGTCGAGCTCGCTCGTCGGCTCGTCGGCGAGCAGCACCCGTCCGGCCTGCGCGAGCCCGCGGGCGACCGCGACGCGCTGCTGCTGGCCGCCCGAGAGCTCCTCGACGAGCTGGTGCCACGACTGGCCCAGCCCCACCGACTCAAGGGCGGCCGCCGCGGCCGCGCGCGCGTGCTCGGGGTCGACGCCCGCGGCCAGCAGCGGCACGACGACGTTCTCGCCGGCGGTGAGCACCGTCGCGAGCGCGTTGCCCTGCGGCACCACGACCACGCCACGGGCCGACGCGTCGTCGCGCGAGGTGATCGGCGCGCCGTCCAGCTCGACGGACCCGGAGTCGGGCAGCCGCAGACCGGCCAGCGCCCACAGCAAGGTCGTCTTGCCCGCACCGGACGGCCCGGTGACGGCGAGCAGCTGACCCGGGCGCACCTGCACGTCGACGTCAGCCACCACGGGTCGACCGTCGAACGCGACCGCGATCGAGCGGCCCGAAAGGCCCGGGGTCGCAACGGATGTGGCGGTGGTTGCGTCGCTCATGCGGTGACTTCCTCACTTGCGCGGTGTCGTCCGCTCGGCTCGGTCGGCTCGTCGGTCTGCGGGACGAGCCGCACGGTGCCGTCGTCCTGCAGCTCCACCCGGAGCAGCGAGCCCGGCGGCACGACCTCGAGGACGTCGGGCGGCAGCGCGAGCGAGCCGTCACGACCGACGACGGCGAAGTCCTCGCCGCGCCGACCCTCGGCGCCGACGCGCCCGTCGCGGATCGTCACCGTGCGGTGCAACCGGGCGGCGACCTCGGGGTCGTGCGTCACCGCCACGACGGTCGTGCCGAGCAGGCGGTTGACGTCCTCGATCGCCGCCAGCACCTCGTCGCGTCCCTCGTGGTCGAGCTGGCTCGTCGGCTCGTCGAGCAGCAGCAGCCCGGGCCGCGCACCCAGGGCCACACCGACGGCGAGGCGCTGGCGCTGCCCGGGGGCCAGCTGGTCGAGCGGCGTGCGCGCGTGGTCGGCGAGGCCCACCAGGTCGAGCACCTCGAGCGGGTCGGGCAGGTCGCGGCCGAGCGAGCGGGCGCCGCGTTGGGCGAAGCGCACGTTGTCGACCGGCGAGGCGTACGGCAGCAGGTTGCGCATCGCGCCCTGCACCACGATGCCGACGTCGCTGGCCCGCATGCGGGCGAGCCCCTTCTCGTCGAGCCGGGTGAGGTCGTGCTCGCCCACGCGCAGCCGGCCGGCGCTGGGCCGCAGCAGACCGGCCAGCAGGTTGAGCAGCGTCGACTTGCCGGAGCCCGACGGTCCGAGCAGCCCGACGACCTCGCCCGACGCGATGTCGAGGTCGACGCCCGAGAGCGCGACGACGTCGTTGCCCTCGAGCCGGTAGATGTGCACGAGCCCGTGGGCCGCGACGTCGAGGCCGCTCATCGGCCCGCCTCCCTGATCCGATCCACCGAACCTCCTCGCAGCTGGGCCGAGGCGAGCAGCACCGCCACGACCGTGAGCAGCACCGACACCCCGACCACCGACCACGCGCCCGCCACCACCGCCGGTGCGGTGCTGGCGACGACCACCTGGGAGTCCTCGTCGGCCAGCGGCAGCACCGGCAGCACCACGGCGACCGTCACCGCCGCGGCCACCACCGCGCCCACCACCGCCACGCCGACGCCCGCGAGGTTCTCCACCAGCATCGCCCGACGCAGCAGGCCCCGTCGCACCCCGACGGCCCGCAGCGCGGCCACCTCACCCGCGCGCTGGCGGGAGCCGACGAACGCGGCCACCAGCACCGCCCCCAGCGCCACGAGCACCGCCACGGCGCCGCACGCCAGGAACAGCAGCAGCGCCAGCACCGCACCCTCGCGGTTCAGCACCTCCAGCGCCTGCTGAGCCGACGCGCGGTCGGTCACCTGCACGCCGGACGCCGCGAGCCGGCTGGTCAGTGCGCGCTCGGCTGCGGGGTCGTCGCGGCTCAGCCACACCTGCAGGCTGTCGGACGACGCCGTCGGCACGGCCCGCAGCGCCAGGTCGAGGTCGACGACCACGCCTTGGCGCCCGATGCCTGGCACGAAGGCCGCCGT
>JBQCES010000264.1:0-3925 GCA_051960055.1 Angustibacter sp.
TCGGCCTTCATCGCGGTGGTCTGGGGCTCGCCGCCGCTCACCACGACGATCGGCGCACCGTGCACGATCGGCCGGGCGCGGGGCCAGCGCTGGTCGACCCACGACAGCGCCACCGTGGCCACCGTGAACACCGACACCGCCACCACCGCGCCGGTCACGGAGTAGTCCTGACCGGTCACGCCCTGCTGGATGAGGTCACCCAGCACGACGTACATCACCAGCTGGAAGCTGCTCATCTCGCCCAGCGTCGCCTTACCGGCAGCGCGGGTGACGAACCACAGGAACGCGAACATGACGGCCGCGCGCACGACGGTTTCCATGGGAACTCCTCTCGCAGGGGCCGCGGCTCAGGGCAGCAGCAGAGTGCGGGCGTGCAGGCGCAGCCGCTCCTGGCCGCCGGTGATGACCTTGATGGTGGCCGTGCGGCCGAGCTGGCTCGTGGGCTGGATGTAGGCGTCGAAGTCGACGGTGAGGGTGTCGCCCGGAGGCGGTGCGAACTCCAGGTACAGGTACCCGCCGTCAGCCGTCTCGGAGTCGGGCTCGGGGTGGAAGCCCTGGGTCTCGTAGATGTCGAACATCGACCGGCTCACGGCCACGGTGACCACGCCGTCGCCGAAACCGCCGGGGTGGCGCACCACCAGGTGCCAGGGCACGTCCCACCCCGGTCGCGCGATCGAGGCGTACGTGAAGTCCGCGCGGTAGCCGCCGCCGTCCGCGTGCACGGTGTGCGAGCGGACGCCCAGCACGCCCACTGCGGAGGCGATCACCACGAGCCACAGCGCGACCATCGCGGCCATGCGCCAGCGGCTGGCCCGCCGGACGTCGTCCGGGTCGCGCACCGGTCGCAGCGTGTTGCCGTCGTCGGTGTCGGTCCAGGGCCGGATCACCGGGTTGGCCGGACGACGCGCCGACCGCTCGGTGTCCATCGACTGCTCGGTGCCGGCCATGGGGTCATGATCGGACCGACGTCGGGCCCTCGCCACCGGAGCGCGGGGCGCGGGCGCCTGGCACGAGCGGCACCGAAGCCGATATCTTGACGTCAAGCAATCCCCCACGAGAGGCACTCCCATGGCGAAGATCAAGGTTGCCGGGCCGGTCGTCGAGCTCGACGGCGACGAGATGACCCGCATCATCTGGCAGTTCATCAAGGACCGTCTGATCCACCCGTACCTCGACATCGACCTGCGCTACTACGACCTCGGCATCGAGCACCGTGACGCCACCGACGACCAGGTGACCATCGACGCGGCGAACGCGATCAAGGAGCACGGGGTCGGCGTCAAGTGCGCGACCATCACGCCCGACGAGGCCCGCGTGGAGGAGTTCGGCCTCAAGCGCATGTACGTCTCGCCGAACGGCACGATCCGCAACATCCTGGGCGGCGTGGTCTTCCGCGAGCCGATCATCATCAGCAACATCCCGCGCCTGGTGCCCGGCTGGACCAAGCCGATCGTCATCGGCCGTCACGCCCACGGCGACCAGTACAAGGCCACCAACTTCAAGGTGCCGGGTGCCGGCGAGCTGACCATCACGTTCACGCCCGAGGACGGCTCGGAGCCGATCCAGCACGTCGTGGCCAACTACGGCCCGGACGGTGGCGTCGCCATGGGCATGTACAACTTCAACAAGTCGATCGAGGACTTCGCGCGGGCGTCGTTCTCGTACGGCCTGCAGCGCGGCTACCCGGTGTACCTGTCGACGAAGAACACGATCCTCAAGGCCTACGACGGCGCCTTCAAGGACATCTTCGCCGAGATCTTCGAGAACGAGTACAAGGCGCAGTTCGACCAGGCCGGCCTCACCTACGAGCACCGGCTGATCGACGACATGGTCGCCGCGGCCATGAAGTGGGAGGGCGGCTACGTCTGGGCCTGCAAGAACTACGACGGTGACGTGCAGTCCGACACCGTGGCGCAGGGCTTCGGTTCCTTGGGCCTGATGACGTCGGTGCTCATGACGCCGGACGGCAAGACGGTCGAGGCCGAGGCCGCGCACGGCACGGTGACCCGTCACTACCGTCAGCACCAGGCCGGCAAGCCGACGTCGACCAACCCGATCGCCTCGATCTTCGCCTGGACCGGTGGTCTGAAGCACCGCGGCAAGCTCGACGGCACGCCCGAGGTCACCGGCTTCGCCGAGACCCTCGAGCGCGTCTGCGTCGAGACCGTCGAGAGCGGCAAGATGACCAAGGACCTCGCCCTGCTCGTGGGCCCTGACCAGAGCTTCCTCACCACCGAGGAGTTCCTCGCGGCGCTCGACGAGAACCTCGCGGCGGCCCTGGCCTGAACCCTCACGCGGTCACCCGACCGCCCAGTACGCGCGGCGGCGCAGTGTCCTTCGGGATGCTGCGCCGCTGCTGTGTGTCACGGGCCGTGACCCTGCGCTGACGAGGGGACTAGTCAACTCGGCGTAGTCCGTCTACCGTCAGTGCATGCGCACTCCACTCAGGGTGATGATTCGCGCCGTGCTCGCCCTCGTGGTGGCGGTCAGCGGGATCGTCGCCGTCTCCGCTCAGGCGCCCGCCCAGGCCGCCGTGTCGCAGACCTACCTCAACGGCTACGAGCTCCGCGTGGTGCAGGCGATCAACTACCAGCGCTCGCGCCACGGGCTGCGTCCGCTGGCCTACACCTCCTGCCCCGACTCCTACGGGGAGCGGTGGGCGCTGCGCCTGCGCACGTCGTCGACGCTCTACCACCAGTCCATGTACACGGTGATGCGCGGCTGCCGCGCCACGATGGCGTCCGAGAACATCGCGCGCGCCCGGATGCCTGCGTCGAGCCTCGTCGGGCTGTGGATGCGCTCGGCAGGACACCGCGCCAACATCCTCAACCCGCGCGCCACGCAGGTCGGCGTCGGGACCCAGTGCGCCTCGCTGTGCACGACGGTGGCCGACTTCATCCGGCGCTGACGCGTCAGCGATGATGGGGCGGTGCTGCGCCTCATCTCCGCCAACGTCAACGGCGTCCGCGCGGCTGCACGCCGCGGTGGTCTCACCTGGCTCGCCGACGCCGCGCCTGATGTCGTGACGCTGCAAGAGGTTCGGTCGACGGCGCAGCAGCTGCACGAGGTGCTCGCCGAGAGCCCGCTGGCGGGGTGGCACGTGGCCCACGCCATCTGCGACGCCGCCGGGCGGTGCGGCGTCGCGGTGCTCACCCGGCGCGAGCCCACGACCGTCCGGCTCGGCTTCGGGCACCGGGAGTTCGATCCGTGCGGCCGGTGGGTCGAGGTCGACCTCGCGACGGACGCCGGCCCCCTCACCGTCGTCTCGGCCTACGTGCACACCGGTGAGGCCGGCACGCCACGGCAGGTGGTGAAGCAGCGCTTTCTCACCGCGGCCGGACGACGCATGGCGGCCTTGCGCCGTGAGGCCGACCACGTCGTCGTCACGGGCGACCTGAACGTCGCGCACCGTGAGGCCGACCTGAAGAACTGGCGCGGCAACGTCGGACGCGCGGGCTTCCTGCCCGAGGAGCGCGCCTACCTCGACCGGTGGCTGTCGACGCGAGGCGGCTACGTCGACGTCCACCGCTCCCTCGCGGGCGACGGCCCGGGGCCGTACACGTGGTGGTCGTGGCGCGGCAAGGCGTTCGACAACGACGCGGGGTGGCGGATCGACTACCAGCTGGCGACGGCAGGGCTGGCGGCCCGGGCCGTGAAGGCCGAGGCCGGCCGGGCCGACAGCTACGCCGAGCGGTGGAGTGACCACGCGGCCGTCGTCGTCGACTACGACGTCCAGCTGGCGCAGTAGCGGGGGAGTCCCCGTCTACTCGCGTCGGGGCGTGATCCACTGCCGCACGAGGCGTGCGATGAGGTGGTTGGCGCGGTGTGGTGGGAGGGGTTGGCCTGGTGGGTCGGTGCCGGGTGGGTCGGTGCTTGGTGGTTTGCCGGTGTGCCAGACCACTTGGCCGTTGATGACTTGGCCTAC
>JBQCES010000265.1:0-10408 GCA_051960055.1 Angustibacter sp.
CCGAGGCCGCCCGCCGGGCGCGGATCGCCTCGGCGTGCGCGACGCTCGGCCACACCTGGTCGTCACCGCCGGCGACGCACAGCACCGTCGGGATGCGCTCGACGGCGATGGCGGCCGCGCGCACGGCGTCCGGTGCGGCCCGGCGCGACTGCTGGTAGACCGGCACGAACGACGGCGGGTCACCGGCCGGCTCGGCCGTCTCGTCGAAGGGCACGAACGGCAGGGGTCGGCCGCTCAGCGTCCAGTGCGACTCCTGACGCCCCTGCGGTGTCGCGCCCGCCCACACCACGTCGGACGGCGCGAACGCGCCGACGGCGTCGACCCGAGGGGTGTGCGCGGCCGTCACGAGCGCTGCCTCGGCCCCGAACGACGTGCCCACGACGACGACGCGGTCGCACTCGCGGGTCAGGAGCTCGACCCGGGCCTGGAACGTCTCGAGCGGCACCGCGAACGTGCCGGGACTCTGGCCGGGGCCGCCGAACCAGCGGATCGACTCGGCGAGCGCGCCGTGCTGGGCGAGCAGCCGGGCTCGCGCGGCGTCGATCCGCCCACTCGACCCGCCGAGCACCAGGACTCCTGTGCCGCAGTGGGTTGCGGGTCGAAAGCGCACGGCCTCCGGAAGGGTCAGACCGACCACTGCGTGCCGTCGGCCGTGTCGCGCACCTCGACGCCGGCCGCGACGAGCCGGTCGCGGACGAGGTCGCTGGTGGCGTAGTCCGACCGCTCGCGCGCCGCGGTGCGCAGGTCGAGCAGCGTCTCGACGTACGGGCCGACGACCTCGCGGGGGTCGCGCGCGCCGTTCGTGGCGAGCTCGCCCAGCTGCACGACGAGCGAGCGAAGCACCCGCCGCGCGACGTCGCGGTCGTCGCTCTGGAGCATGTCGGTCGACCAGTCCTGGATCGCCTGCTCGAGCTCGAGCACCGCCTGCACGCAGCCGTCGACGTCACGCGCCGCCAGCGCGGTGTCGAAGGTCTCCCGGGCCTGCCCGGCGGCCGCGCGCAACGACGCCTCGGCGGTCTGGGACGAAACGGCGGACGCGGACGCCGGAGCCGGGGCGACGTCGGATGCCGGCTCGGCCGCGGTGGCGACCTGCGCGCCGCGCAGCAGCGCGTCGAGCTCGTCGAAGGTCACGGTGGCGCCGGTCTCGAACCGCTGCGAGCGCCCGCGCCGGCGGGCCGTGACCCCGCCTCGCCCGAGCACCCGCGCCGTCCGCGTCTCGGGGTCGAGCCAGAGCGCCGTGTGCTCGTCGACGCCGAGCACGCCGACGTCGTCCGGCAGCTCCTGCTCGAGCGCGGCGAGCCGCTGCTCGCCGAGGTAGCAGAACCGCGTGTCGTGCGTACCGCCCTCGGCGTTGTCGTAGTGCGGCACCACGGCGGCCCGCAGCCCGGTGAGCCGGCGCAGCAGGTCGAGGCCCGGCAGCCAGCGCGGGGGCTCACCGGCCTTGTAGATCTCGTACACGGGGATCGCGTGGCTGCCCGTGGTGACGGCGGCCGCGCTGCCGAGCACCAGCGTGCCGCCGCGCTCGACGACCTCCGCGAGCGTTTCGGGCACGGCGGTGTCGCACCACTGGCGCAGCGCGTACGAGGGGCTGCCCGGGCCGCTGAACGCCCAGGTCGCCCGGCCCAGCAGCGCCAGGGCCTGCTCGCGCTCGACGAGTGGCGCCTCGCGGCTGCGCCAGGCCGCTACCTCGACGTCGCGGCCGACGCTCTGGGCGAAGTACGCGAGGGTGCGGGTCACGAGCTCGTCGGCGTTCATCTGGAACCCGAACGGGGTGTCGAGCAGTGCGGCCCGCACGCTGCCGGTGGCGCGCTCGGTGGCCTCGAAGATCTCGCGGTGCACCGGCACCAGGGTCGGCGCGGTCTCACCCGAACCCATGATCACCAGCGCGCTCACGCGGTGGCCTCCCTCGTCGTGGTCTCGAGCCGCAGCAGGTCGCTGGTGACGCGCTGCGGGTGCTGGGCGTGCAGGTCGTGGTCGGCGCCGGCGTACCAGCTCACGGTGGCGTGCGGCACCGCACGCTGGAACGTCTGCAGCGCAAGGGGTCCGGGCGGTCCGCTGGCCGGCATCAACAGCGTCGGCACGCGCACCAGGGGGTACAGCTCGCGCGGGTCGTCGGCCCACAGGGAGTGGACGATGGAGCGGTGGTGCTCGCGGTCGAGGCGCGCGCGCACCCCGCCGTCGGGGAGCTCCACGAGGTTCGCCAGGGTGCCCTCGACGCCCTCGCTCGGCCAGTCGGGGTGCGACGACCGGATGCGCCCGGCGAGGTCGGCGAAGCGCAGGCCGTCGAAGCGCGGCGGGGCCAGCATGCTCCAGCACTCGTCGAAGGTCTCGAACCGCGACCCCAGGTGCAGCCACCCGCCGTCGACGAGTGCGATGGCCCGGGCGCTGCCGTGCCGCGCTGCGAGCGTCAGCACGACGTTGCCGCCCCACGACTGCCCAGCGACCACCGGCGAGCGGTCACCGACCCACCCGAGCGCCTCGCACAGCGCCGCGACGTCGGCCGCCGCCGTCGCGGTGTCGTAGCCGGCGTCGGGGACGTCGGAGCGACCGTGACCGCGCAGGTCGACCGCCGCGACCTCGCGACCGGCCTCGGCCAGCCTCCGGGTGACGCCGTCCCAGACCCGGGCGTTGCTCGCCAGGCCGTGCACCAGCAGGTGGGGAGGTTGGGCCGACGCGGAGTCCCCGGCCGCCCGTCGCAGCGCCAGCTCGACCCCTGAGGGCAGGCGGACGCGGTCGTCCGTGATCGTCACGTTCTCGACCCTAGCCGCGGCTGCCGACACCGCCGAGCCGAGCGCCGCGGTGAACAACCTCGGCGCAGCGCTACTCGCGCGCGGCCGCCGGCACCGGCGTGCGCGCGCCGGACGCGGGCGCACGCTTGGCCGGCACGGTCGCGGGCCGGGTCGGGAGCTCGATGCGCAGCAGAGCGCCCACGTCGCGAGCGTCGTCTACCGTCAGCGTGCCTCCGTGCCCCTCCGCGACCGCACGGACGATCGCGAGGCCGAGGCCGGTACCAGGGCGCCCGGACGACGCCGGGGGGCCCGACCCGTCGTCCGCGCGCGAGCGAGTGAACCCGATGCCGTGGTCCTCCACCTCGATGGCTGCTCCCTCTCGCAGCGGGCTCGAGCGCACCACGATCACGTCGCCGTCCACGGTGAACTTCACGGCGTTCTCGACCAGCGCGTCGACGGCGGCCTCGAGCCGCGACTCGTCCGCCTCGACGAGCGCGGAGGGCGCCTCGAGCACCCAGGTGCGGTCGGCGGTCGGGCGCCAACGCTGGATCGAGCGCTGGGCGAGGGCGCCGAGGTCGACCGGAGCCAGGTCGAAGTCGGTCGACTCGTAGGCGTCGGCGAGCACCAGCAGCCGCCGGGCCATCGCCGCGAGTTTGTCGAGCTCGTCGACGACGACGTCGATGTCGTCGCGGCTCTGCTGGCCGGGCAGGGCGTTGCGCACCATCTCGGCGAACCCCCGGGCCACGGTGATCGGTGTCCGCATCTCGTGCGAGCAGTTGCGCACGAAGAGCTCCTTGACCTCGTGCGCCCGCCGCTCGCTCTCGATGAGGCTCTCCGTCTGGGCCAGGGCCTCGGCGCGGCGGCGCACGTGCCAGACCATGGTCAGGAACACGGCGGCCATCAACGGCACCTCGGCGAGCTCTTGCAGGTCGGCCGGGCCGGTGGCGACGAACTCGGCCATCGCCACCCCCGTCACGACGAGCACGACGCTGAGCACCAGGTAGGTGCGTCGTGCGCTCCAGCCCTGAACGCCGTAGACGAGCGCCATGCTGATCCACACCAGGTGGAAGGACACGGTCTGCGCCCAGGGCACCGTGAGCATGCCCACCAGGCAGACGGTGGCGAGGGCGACCCAGCCGGCGAAGACGAGCCGGCTGCGGTCAGGCGGCGGCGAGGGTGTACCCGACATTGCGCACCGTCTCGATGAGGGGCCGGGGGAGCTTGCTGCGCACCCGGCGGATGGTGACGTCGACGACGTTGCTGCCCGGGTCGCTGGTGTAGCCCCACACGGCTGCCAGCAGGTCGGCTCGGGTGCAGACCTCACCTGCGCGGCGCATGAGGTGGCCCATGAGGATGAACTCGCGGCTCGACAGCAGGACGACGTGCCCGCCGACGTCCAGCGTCTGGCGCTCGAGGTCGAGCGCGACGTCGTTGACCCGCAGCCACCGCTGCGACGCGCTGTCGACGCGCAGCCGGGCCCGCACCCGCTCGACCAGCTCGGCGGCGGCGAAGGGCTTGCTGAGGAAGTCGACGGCACCCATCTGCAGGCACCGGACGCGCGAGGCGACGTCACCCACGGCCGACAGCACCAGGACGCGTTGTCTGGGGTCGCGCGCCAGCACCCGCTGCAGCACCTCGAACCCGTCGAACCCGGGGAGCATGAGATCGAGCACCACGAGGTCGTACATCTGCTCGGCTTCGCGCCGCACTCCCTCCGGGCCGGTGGCGGCGACGGCAACGGAGTGACCCTCGGCCTGCAGGGTGCGGGTCAGGAACGTACGCAGGCGGGACTCGTCCTCGATCACCAGCACCTGAGCCATGCGTTTCCCCCTGCGTCGCGCCGAGCCGCCGTTGTCATGTGACGGCCACTGGCAGTCATGGTGATGGACGTCGGGCCGCCGTACCGGGTGATCTCGCGAACCCGTCCGTTTGCACAAGGTTTGTCGAGGGTCACAGGGGTGGCTCGGTGACACTGCGTGACCGCAACATCAACGGTGTGGCGTCTCCGACGCATCGGACGTACTCGGACATTGCCGAAAAGCACTGCGCGAGTAGGCGGCTGGGGTCGCTGACAGATCGATGAAGGCGGTGTCATCTGCCCGCGGGCCGAGGTTGCGCACTGTCACCGTGGCGCTCGGAGGCCCCGGTGGGGGGCGGACAGTCGGGAGAGACGCATGAACAACAGACACAGGCCACGGGCGGTGACGCTGCGTCGGCGGCTCCTCGCCGTGGTGGCCGCCTGCGCGGTGCCGGTCACCATGGCGCAGGCCCCTGCTTCGGCCGGTCTGCCGGTGCAGCAGCGCCTGGCGGCGATGGCGTCGTCGGGGCCGGCGAGCCCGGTCGACGAGACGAAGGTGCCGCACTACTTCGGCCCCTACCCCAACTGGGCCAACAGCCCGCTGACGCTGCCGAAGGCGTCGGTGCAGATCACCGGCGGCGGCGGCTCGGGTGCCGAGGCGAGAGCTCAGGTCGATCCCGTCACCGGCGGCATCGCCAGCATCGACGTCACGTCACCCGGTAGCGGGTACGGCTTCGGCACCCAGGTCACCATCACCGGTGACGGCTCGGGCGCCACGGCCTCGCCCCAGATCGTGACCAGCGGCACCGTGACGGGCTACTCGGTTACTGCGGGTGGCTCGGGCTACGGGTCGTTCGCCGTCGCGGTGACCGGCGCTGGTGGTGCCGGGGCGACGGCCACCGCCACCGGTGGCGTGGACGCGTTGAAGATCGTCAACGGCGGCAGCGGGTACACCATGCCGACGGTCGACTTCGACCTGCCGGACGACCCCAACGGCAAGCAGGCCTCAGGTCACGTCCCGATGATCGCGAACGGCGACGCCGTGGACGGCATGGACGCGAACGGCACCATCACCCAGGTCGTGGTCGACGACCCGGGCGCCGGCTACAGCACCGCTCCCGGGGTGGCGATCCACAACGGCACCCTCGCTGACCCGATCGCGGGTGCGACGGAGGCCGACGTCACCAGCTCGCTGACCCTGCAGTCGGTGCAGGTCGACCAGATCGGCAGCAACTTCAGCGAGGTGCCGACGGTCACCGTGACCGACCCGACCGGAACGGGCTCGGGCGCAAAGGTCACCGCCAGCGTCGAGGTGGGCGCGATCAAGAGCATCACCGTGAACAACCCGGGCACCGGCTACCTGTCGGTCGGCATGAAGAAGTTCCAGGATGAGCTGCCGCTCACCTGCGACCCGAAGACCGACGGCAGCGGGTGCCCCACGGTTGACCCGGCCGCCGAGCCCAAGACGGGCGCGGGCGCCAAGTTCCTGCCGCTGGGTGTGCCCGAGGTGAAGACGTACGGCACCAAGGAGGCTGACGAGTACGTCATCGGCCTGGTGCAGTACCGCACCCGCTTCTCGTCCGATCTGCCGCCCACGCTGGTGCGCGGGTACGTGCAGCTGTCGACCGACGCGGTGCCCGGCCAGAAGGTGCCGCTCTACAACGAGCTGCTCGACGGCACCAAGCAGCTGATCCCCGGCTACACCGGCGTGACGTCGCCGCAGTACCTCGGCCCGGTCATCGCGGCGACGAAGGACCGGCCGGTTCGCATCGTGTTCCGGAACCTGCTGCCGACCGGCAAGGACGGCGACCTGTTCCTCCCGGTCGACAGCACCGGGATGGGTTCGGGCATGGGCCCGACCGACATGCCGACGCCGGCCAACGACGGCACCGTCATGGACGAGGTGCGCAACCCGATGTGCACCGCCTCGCCGAAGCCGGCTGGTTGCTTCACGGACAACCGCGCCACCCTGCACCTGCACGGCGGCATCACCCCGTGGATCAGCGACGGCACCCCGCACCAGTGGATCACCCCCCAGGGTGAGAACACCGACTACCCGCAGGGTGTCAGCGTGCAGAACGTGCCCGACATGGTCGACGCCAGCGGCGCCGAGCTGTGCGCGGCCGCGGACGACGGGTGCTCGACGTTCTACTACACCAACCAGCAGAGCGCGCGGCTGATGTTCTACCACGACCACGCGGTGGGCATCACCCGGCTCAACGTCTACGCCGGCGAGGCCGCGGGCTACACCATCACCGACGACACCGAGAAGAAGCTCGTCAACGACGGCACGATCCCGGACGCCGAGTCGACCATCCCGCTGCTGGTGCAGGACCGTACGTTCATCCCGGACGCGAGCCAGCTCGCGGAGCAGGACCCGACGTGGGACGCCAGCCGCTGGGGCACCAAGGGCGGCTTCTGGTACCACCACGTCTACATGCCCGCGCAGAACCCCGGTGACCCGTCAGGCATGAGCTCATACGGCCGCTGGATGTACGGGCCGTGGTTCTGGCCGCCGGCCGGCGACACCAAGTACGGCCCGATCGCGAACCCGTACTACGACCCCAAGTGCCAGCTGGACGACCCCACGACCTGGCAGTACCAGGTGGCGCCGTACTGCGAGCCCGAGCAGATCCCGGGCACGCCGAACATCTCGATGGGTATGGAGCAGTTCAACGACACCCCGGTGGTCAACGGGGTGGCCTACCCGAAGCTCACCGTGCAGCCCAAGACCTACCGGCTGCGTATCCTGAACGCCGCCAACGACCGGTTCTTCAACTTCCAGTGGTACACCGCTGACCCGAAGCAGGGGAACGGCAAGACCGAGGTGGCGCTCAAGCCGAACGAGCTCGAGGCGGCACAGACCGACCCCAACGTGTCACCGACGCCGGTCGACGCGGGGAACGACACCGCCGGCCCGGACTGGGTGCAGATCGCCAACGAGGGTGGCTTCCTGCCCGCACCCGCGGTGATCGACGGCCAGCAGCCCACGACCTGGATCACCGACCCGACGCGCTTCGACGTCGGCAACGTCGACAAGCACTCGCTGGCCATCGCGCCGGCCGAGCGGGCCGACGTCCTGGTCGACTTCTCGAAGTTCGCCGGCAAGACGCTGATCCTGTACAACGACGCGCCGGCCGCCTACCCGGCCCGGGTGTCGACGTACGACTACTACACGGGCGCCCCCGACCTCAGCCCGGTCGGGGCACCCAAGATCCTGCCGGGATACGGGCCCAACACCCGCACCGTGATGCAGGTGACCGTCGCCGACACGGCTGCCGCGCCGGCGTTCAACCTCACGAAGCTGCGGGCGGCCTTCCGGCACAACGCCAAGGGCACGGGCGTCTTCGAGTCGGGCCAGAACCCCGTCATCGTCGGCCAGGCGGCGTACAACTCCGCCTACGGCACGTCGTTCGCCGGCAGCAGCAACTGCAACGTGGCCAAGACCAACGTCACGAGCTGTGACGGTCTGGTGCGGGTCAACGACACGTCGGACTTCTCCTTCAACACCCTGAAGGCGCCGAAGTCGAAGATGACGATGCCGTTGGCGCCCAAGGCGATCCACGACGAGATGAACGCGACGACGTTCGACGAGTTCGGACGCATGCAAGCCAACCTCGGTGTCGAGGCCTCACCCCCGACTCCCGGTGCGCAGAACGTCACGCTCTACCCGTACGTGAACCCGGCCACCGAGCTCATCGACGGCACCAACCTGCCGACGGCCGACATGAAGGTGAGACCGATCGGCGACGCCAAGGACGGCACGCAGATCTGGCGCTTCACGCACAACGGTGTCGACACCCACCCGATCCACTTCCACCTGTACGACGTCCAGGTGCTCAACCGGGTGACGTGGGACAACATCATCATCCCGCCGGACGAGAACGAGCTCGGCTGGAAGGACACCGTGCGGATGAGCCCGCTGGAGGACACGATCGTCGCGCTACGGCCGATCGTGCCGACGATCCCCTTCGAGATCCCGAATTCCGTGCGGCCGCTCAACCCCTCCATGCCGCTCGGGTCGACCGCGATGTTCAACAACGTCGACCCGCAGGGCAACCCGACGGCGACCATCACCAACAAGCTGGTCAACTTCGGGTGGGAGTACGTCATCCACTGCCACATCCTGTCCCACGAGGAGATGGACATGATGCGGCCGGAGTCGCTGGCCCTGCCGCCGCTCAAGCCGGACGGGCTGACGTCCTCGGTCGTTGCCAACCAGGAGGGCAAGCGGACGGTCAACCGGATCCAGCTGACGTGGAACGACAACTCGATCAACGAGACGTCGTTCGTGGTGCAGCGCACCGCTGACGGCAAGACGTGGACGGACGTGGCCACGAGCGACTCGCCGCTGGGCGAGCAGAACGTGCACGGGGTCAGGACGGCGGTCGACCCGACGTCGGTGGTCAACCTGACCCGTCCGGTGCCGTACCGGTACCGCGTCGTCGCGCTCAACGCCGTTGGGTACGGCAGCGAGTTCCCGAGCATGACCGTCAAGTCGGTGTCCGACGAGCTGGGGGTCAACGCCCCCGAGGCACCGACCGCTCTGACGGCGACCGTGCGGTCGGGCCCGTCCGTGCTCCTGCGCTGGCAGGACAACGCGACGAGCGAGGCCGGCTTCTCGATCGAGCGGTCCGCCGACGGCGGAGCCACGTGGAGCGAGATCGCCTCGCGTGGGCCGCGCTCGGGCACCGGTGCGGTGTCGTACCTCGACCCCGTGCCGGCCGGGCACACCTACGAGTACCGGGTCTCGGCGTTCAACGTCGCCGGTACCGCCACCTCGGTGCCCGTCTCGGTGGCCGTGACGGTGCCCGACGTGCCGGTGATCTCGTCCGCGACCGCGGTTTCGCTTCGAGCACAGACGGAGCGGATCCAGCTGGCCTGGGGTGACGTCGCGAACGAGACGTCGTACACCATCCAGTGGAGCGCCAGCAGCGACTTCGCGGTGGTGACCGGCTCGGTCAACCGGGCCTCCAACACCACGTCGTTCCTGACGGGCAACCTGGCCAAGAGCACGACGTGGTACGTGCGAGTGCGCGCCACCAACGTCGTCGGGTCGTCCGACTGGTCGGCGGTGAGCACGGTGCCGGCTGCGCCGTGATCTGAGGGTGATCTGAAGGAGGTGCGGTACGGCCTCGGCGCCCCCCAGCCGAGGTCCGCCAGGGCGGGAGCAGGGCAACCTGCTCCCGCCCTGTGCGTGCGCAGCGGCGGTCGCCACGACCCTGGTGAAGATCGTCTCGGCTTCCTGAGAGGATGTGCGGCATGTCCGATCCGCGTCGTCCCCGCGTGCTGTCCGGCATGCAGCCCACCAGCGACTCGCTGCACCTCGGCAACTACCTCGGTGCGCTGGTGCAGTGGGTGGCCCTGCAGGAGACGCACGACGCGTTCTACTGCGTCGTCGACCTGCACGCGATCACCGTCGAGGTCGATCCCGGCACGCTGCGCGAGCGCACGCGTCGGACGGCGGCCCAGTACCTCGCCGGGGGCGTCGACCCCGAGCGCTCCACCCTCTTCGTGCAGAGCCACGTGCCGCAGCACGCCGAGCTGGCCTGGGTGCTGGGCTGCCTCACCGGCTTCGGCGAGGCCAGCCGCATGACCCAGTTCAAGGACAAGTCCGCCAAGCAGGGCGCCGACCGCGCCTCCGTCGGCCTCTTCACGTACCCGATCCTCCAGGTCGCGGACATCCTGCTGTACCAGGCCAACGAGGTGCCGGTCGGCGAGGACCAGCGCCAGCACATCGAGCTGACCCGCGACCTCGCCGAGCGCTTCAACGGCCGCTACGGCGAGACGTTCACGATGCCGGCGCCGTACATCCTCAAGGAGACGGCCAAGATCTACGACCTCCAGGACCCGTCGGCCAAGATGAGCAAGTCGGCCGCCA
>JBQCES010000266.1:0-34687 GCA_051960055.1 Angustibacter sp.
CGGCGTCGACGAGGTCGTGGTGGCCACCGTGCTGCCGCTCGCCTGGCCGGCCCTGCGCCGCATCGACGGGCAGGTGCTGCTGGGCCTGCAGACCGGCGGCGGCTCGGGCGACCCCAGCCGCGACGCCGGCGCCGCGCTCGAGCAGGCGCTGGCTGCCGAGCCCGGAAACCCGGTCTCGCTCGCCCAGGTGGCCGAGGGGGGCCGCCGGCTGCAGGAGCTCATCGACACCTCGGCGGCCTTCGACGTCACCGTGCACGAGGGCTTCGACTTCTGGGTCGAGGGCGCCGACGAGCTCGGTGCTGACGTCCGCGAGTCGCTCGAGCACGCGAACGCGGCGGTGATCCCCACCGAGCGGCTCACCGGCGTCGACGCCGCCTACTGGTGCCGTATCGGCGACCGCACGCACCTGCGCTGGGTGCTGCCCCAGCCCGAGGACACGCTGCTCGACGCCATCGCTCGGCTGCACGCGGCCGGCGAGAGCGGTTTGGGCGAGGGCACGCGGTACATCGGTGCCTTCCGGGCGCACGGCCTGCTCGTCCCGGTGTGGGACCTGCCGCAGGACGCCGCCGCGGCCGACGTCGAGGCGCCGGCCGCGGCCTTCGCCGAGCGGCTGCAGCAGGCGCTCGCCGTCGACGCGCCGCTGACCTACGACGAGCGCCGGGCGCGCGCCGGCGTCGTCAGCCGCCAGCTCACCCTGCGCTGACCCCGCCGCGCGACCTCTCCCCGCAGATACCCGGCGTCAGGCGGTGACGGTGATCGCGCGAGGGCTCAGTCGCGCTTGAGGGCGCGGCGCAGCGCGACGGCGCCGGCCACCACCGCTACCGCAGCGGGCAGCACCCACAGCGGTACGTGCGAGCTCCACTTGCTGACCTGCTGCTGGGCCGAGAACTCCAGGTCAGTGGTGTCGAACGACCCGAGGAAGCCCGTGATCCCGGCCGTGCCGTCGAACCGCAGGAACAGCACGCCGATGACGATGAAGAGCACGCCCGACACCAACGCGGTCGTGTGCACCTCCAACCGCCCGAACCTCAGCAGGCGCCCGCGCAGCCAGCGCCGGTGCCCGAGGTCGAAGCGGTCCCACAGCGCGGCGAGGGCGAACAGCGGCGCCGCCATTCCGAGGGCGTAGACGGCGAGCAGCAGGCCACCCTGCACGGGGCTGTCCTGCGTCGCCGCCATCGTGAGGATCGCCCCGAGCACCGGGCCGGAGCAGAACCCCGCGAGCCCATACACCGCACCGAGCACCAGCGTCGACGCCCAGCCGGTGCCGCGCGCAGTGGCGCGGCCGGCCACCCCCGTGAGCCGGCCGCTGAACGGGACGGCGAAGCTGCGCCCCAGCACCTGCAGCACGCCCAGGCCGATGATGAACCAGCCCGCGATGGCGATGAGCAGGGGCCGGTGGCCGTAGAACAGGGACGACGCCGCGCCGGCGCCCACGCCCAGCGGCACGAGCGTCAGCAGCAGCCCGACGTAGAACACACCGGTGCGCGCCAGCTGCGCCGTGCGGCTGGCGAACGCGTAGGCGAAGAACGACGGCAGCAGCAGCGCGCTGCACGGGGAAAGCAGCGCGAGCACTCCGGCCGCGAAGGCGGCCAGCAGACCGACCTCGCTCATGTCCGGCTCACTGCGCGGCGGACGCGGCGTACTGGATGGCCTGGACGAACGCCTCGGTGGGCTGGGCGCCGATGATCGGCTCGCCGTTCACGAGGAACGCCGGCGTGCCGGTGACACCGATCGCCTGCCCCTCGTCGAAGTCCCGCTGCACCGCCGCGGCCGTCTCCTTCGACGCCAGGTCGGTGCGGAACCGGCTGACGTCCAGACCGATCGAGCGCGCGACGTCGACCAGGTGCTGCTCACTGAGCGCACCGGAATTCGGCCTGACCTGCTTCGCGTACAGCGCGTCGTGGTACTGCCAGAACTTCCCTCGTGCCCCAGCGGCTCTCGCGGCGTGGGCTGCGGTCGTCGACTCCGGGCCGAGGTAAGGGAAGTCGCGCCACTCGATGCGCAGGGTGCCCGGCTCGACGAACCGCTTGATGAGCGTGGGTTCGGTGTCGCGCGCGAACTTGCCGCAGAAGGGGCACTGGAACTCCGAGTAGGCGATCAGCACCACGGGGGCGTCGACCTCACCGAGCGCGGTCGGGTCGCCGGCGCGGCGCCGGGCCAGCTGCTTGAGGGCCTCGGTGGCGTCGTCCGCGCGTTGCGACGGCCGGGTGTCGGCTGAGGCGCCGGACGGGTGCGAGCCTGCCGTGGGCGCGTCGCCGGTGTGTGGCACCAGCACCGCGGCCACGGTGGCGATCGCGGCGACGAGCGCCACGGCGGCCGGCACCACCAGTCGACGGCGTCGGTCGGAGGGGGTGCTCATACGGGATCCTCAACGGCTTCAGGGGTGGTCGGGGGCGTGAAGGTGGTGCGGCAGAAGCGTTCTCCGCGCAGCCGCTGCTGCAGCGCCCAGGCAAGCAGCGCGACCGCCGCCACCTGCAGGAAGGGCTGCACGGGCGCGAACCAGCGCATCGCTCCGGACGCGCCCAGGGCCAGCAGCACGAGCTTGTTGCAGACCGGGCAGCCGACGGCAAAGTAGGTGAGCAGGCCGCCCACCAGCCCCCGCCGCTCGCTGGTCTTCACCGCGGGCTGCGCGGCCGCGACGTAGGTGGCGGTGAGCAGCCCCGCGAGGGCCGAGCTCACGAGCAGGGCGGGCCAGGCCCACGCCGTCGGCGGCACCTCGCGTCCGAACACGGGAGTGTCGACCAGGTCGGTGGGAATCGCGGTGACGAGGGTGACGACCACCGTGGTGGCCGCGGCGACGAGCCAGCGGCGGGCCGTCCACGAGCGCATGGTGGCGAGGTCGGCCAGCAGCCCGCTCACGACGCGCCCACCGCCACGGGCAGGCCGGCCAGCCGCCACTCGAGCCAGCCGTCCTGCAGGCGGGTGGCGCGCCGTCCCTCGTGGTGCAGCAGGCGCACGGCGTCGTGCGCCAGCACGCAGTAGGCGCCTCGGCAGTAGGCGACGACCTCGGTGTCGACGTCGAGGCGCGCGATGCCCTCGACCAGGTCACCGAAGGGCATCGACAGCGCACCCGGGATGTGACCGGCCGCGTACTCGTCAGTGGGGCGCACGTCGAGCACCACGACGTCGCCGTCGGCCATGCGGGCGAGCAGCTGGTCGCGCGTGAGCTCCTCGACGTCGGGTTCGACGCCGCGCAGGCCGAGGTAGGACTCGCGGGCTCGCTCGACGTCCGGGGAGTGCTCGCGGGCGATCGAGCCGAGGGCGGCGTACACCGCTGCGACGTCGTCGCCCGCGAGGCGGTAGTGGATGCGCGTGCCCTCGCGACGGGTGTCGACGACGCTCGCGAGCTTGAGCACCTGCAGGTGGGCCGAGGTGGTGCTGACGCCCAAGCCGGCGGATTGCGCGAGCGACTCCACCGTGCGCTCGCCCTGCGCGAGGAGGTCGATCAGCTCGAGGCGCTTGGGGTTGGCGAAGGCCTTGCCCACGATGGCCAGCTGCTCGAACAGGCGGGTCTTCTCACTCGCGCTCATGCGATTCCTCCAGATTTCCTTGGAATAACGTAACACTTCGTCGAGAGCCGTCAGGGCGTCCGCGTCGTAGGCTCGCGGTGACGGCGGTAGCGAGCGGAGGAGACCCCATGGAACGGCGACGACTCGGACGGCTCGGCCACGAGAGCTCGGTGATCATCTACGGCGCCGCGGCGCTCGCGGAGGTCGACCAGGACACCGCCGACCGCTCGGTGCAGGAGGCCCTGGACGGCGACATCAACCACTTCGACGTCGCGGCCAGCTACGGCGACGCCGAGCTGCGGCTCGGGCCGTGGATGCCGCGGATCCGCGACCAGATCTTCCTGGCCACCAAGACCGGTGAGCGTGAGCGCGATGCGGCCTGGGCGCAGATCAACGCCTCGCTCGAGCGACTGCAGACCGACCACGTCGACCTGCTGCAGCTGCACGCCGTCGGCGACCTCGACGAGCTCGACAAGGTGACCGGCAAGGGCGGCGCGCTCGAGGCCGCGGTGCGGGCGCGCGACGAGGGCCTGGTGGGCGCCGTCGGCATCACCGGACACGGGCCGAGTGCCGCGCAGACTCACCTGGAGGCGTTGCGGCGCTTCGAGTTCGCGACCGTGCTCACACCACTCAACCCCAAGCTCTACGACGACCCGGCCTTCCGCGAGGCGTACACCGCACTCGTCGAGGAGGTGCAGCGACAGGATGCCGGCCTCATGACCATCAAGACGCTCGCGCGGCGCAACTGGCCGGGTGTGGGTGCGGGTGAGTCCGCGGCCGGCCAGCGCTACGCCACCTGGTACGAGCCGCTCGACGAGGCCGAGGTAGTTCGGGCGGCCGTGTCGTGGGTGCTCTCGCACGGTGAGCTGACCGGGCTGGCGAGCGCGGGGGACGTCCGGCTGCTCGGCATGATCCTGCGCGCGGAGGCCGACCGGCTCACCGCCGAGGCCGCGGCCGAGCTGCTGCGGGGCCTCGACGAGTACGCCTCGCCGTTCCTGCGCATGCCCGCCTGACCTGCGCCATCGTGCATGATCACGCCCGAGGTGGTGCCGTGATCATGCACCGCAGCGCCGGGCGCCTCAGCTGACGGGGTCGCGCAGGATCGGGCACGACATGCACCGCGGCCCACCGCGGCCGCTGCCGAGCTCGCTGCCGGCGATGGCGACGACCTCGATGCCGGCTGCCTCGAGCCGCGCGTTCGTCTCGCTGTTGCGCTCGTAGGCGACGGCGACCCGCGGTGCGAGCGCGAGGGTGTTATTGCCGTCGTCCCACTGCTCGCGCTCGGCAGTGACGGGGTCGAGGCCGGTGTCGATGACGTGCAGGCGGTCGATGCGCATGGCGTTCGCTGCGGCGTCGAGGAACGGGCGGGGCGGGTCGACGCGCAGCACGCCGTCGTCGTCCAGGCACACCTGCAGCGCGGTGAGGGTGTCGGCGACGTTGGGGTACATGACGATCGCGTCGGCGTCGACCATCGTGCACACGGTGTCGAGGTGCATGGTGGCGCGCTCCTGGGCGATCGGCACCGCGAGCACGGTGTGCGCCAGACCCGAGCGCAGCAGGCGTCCGGCGAGCCGCTCGACGCCGGCGGGCGTCGTCCGCTCGCCCGTGCCGACCGCGACCACACCCGGCGCGAGCAGCAGGATGTCGCCACCCTCGACGTGCTCCAGCTCAGGCTCGTAAGCGAGCGCCGTGCCCGCGAAGCGTGGGTGGTAGCGGTAGATCGCGCGCGTGAGCGACGTCTCGCGGCGGCGTGCGGGCATCGCGAGGCTGGTCACGGCCACCTGCTCGCCGATCCAGGCGCTGGAGTCGCGCGTGAAGAGCAGGTTGGGCAGCGGGTCGATGACGAAGTCGTCGGGGGCCGCGAGGGCCGACACGACACCCGGACGCCGGGCCGGACGCCACGCCGACAGCTCGTCGTGCCGCAGGCCGGCGATGAGCACCTGGGCCAGCTCGCCGTCGTCGAGGTCGTCGAGCACCTCGCGGGCGCGGCCGGCCAGGCGCTCGCCGACGTGGGGCTGGGCGAGGGCGTCGTCGATCGTCTCGCGGCGGGCCTCGGGGACGGCGAGGGCCTCACGCAGCAGGTCGGCGACGTAGAGCACCTCGACGCCGCGGTCGGTGAGCGCCTGGGCGAAGGCGTCGTGCTCGTCCTGCGCGCGGTCGACCCACGGGATGCCGTCGAACAGCAGGCGGTCGTTGTTGCGGGGCGTCAGCCGCCGCAGCTCGGGGCCGGGCCGGTGCAGCATCACGGTGCGCAGGCGGCCGACTTCGGTGTCTGCTCCGGTCGATGGCATGCGCCGACCCTAGACCGTCGCGGCCTCCCTGCGCCCACCTCGGCGCGGAGCCCCTTGCGCCGCTCAGGCCGCTTTGCGCCACGCGGCAGCGGCCTGGGTGGCGTAGGCGTCGGTGCCTCCGCCACTGAAGCCGCGGCTCCGCGGCGGAAACCGGCGTGGGCGGCGGAAACCCGCTTGGGCGGCGGAAGGGGGTGGGGGCGAGGCGCCCGCTAGGCTCGGCCGGGTGAGCGCTGCGCCCCGACCTGTCGCCGTCGTCATCCCGGCGAAGGACGAGGCCGAGCGCATCGCCACCACGGTGCGCGCGGCCGCCACCCTCGACGGGGTCGACCTCGTCGTGGTGGTCGACGACGGCAGCTCGGACGACACCGCCGCGGTGGCTCGTGACGCCGGCGCCGAGATCGTGCGCCACGAGCGCAACCACGGCAAGGGCACGGCCATGCAGACCGGCGCGGCCTACGTCGCCCGTCACGAGGGCGAGACCGACGACCCGCACGTGCTGCTGTTCGCTGACGCCGACCTCGAGCAGTCGGTGGTCGAGACGGCGGCGCTCACCGTGCCGGTGCGGGCGGGAGAGGCCGACATGACGATCGCGATCCTCCCGCCGCAGCGCACCGCAGGGGGCGGGCGCGGCTTCGTCGTCCGCCTCGCGCGCGAGGGCATCGAGAAGCTCACCGGGTGGACGCCGACGCAGCCGCTGTCGGGCATGCGCTGCCTCAGCCGCGAGGCGTTCGAGGCCGCACTGCCGCTGGCCAAGGGCTGGGGCGTCGAGGTGGGGCTCACGATCGACCTGCTGCGCCAGGGCATGCGCGTGGTCGAGGTGCCCTGCGACCTGCACCACCGCGTCACGGGCACCGACCTGCGCGCACAGGTGCACCGGGCGCGCCAGTACCGCGACGTGTGGCGTGCGCTGGCCGTGCGCCGCCTGCGGCATCCGAAGCAGGCTGCCCGACCTTGAGCCAGGCCCCGGCCCCGGTCGCGGGACGGCGCCTACTGACCCCGTGGGCGCTCGCGGCGGTGGCGGTGGGTGGTCTGCTGCTGCTCGGGACGGCGGCCCTGGGCCCGTCCGCCGCATCGCCTGCCCTGGACGCCGGGAGCGGTTGGCGCGCAACGCTTCCACCGTGGTCACTCGGCATCGAGGTGACGTCGGGACTGGTCACGCTGCTGCTGGACGCCGGCTACGTCGTCGGCGGCGTCGGTCTGGCGCTGGGGCTCTGGGCGTCCTACCGAGGCGAGCACATCCCGCGCCGTGCGCTGCAGATCGCCTGTGCCGCAGCGGTTGTAGCGGCGTTCGTGCCACCGCTCGGCTCGGCCGACCACCTGAGCTACGCGGCGTACGGACGCATCGCCGCTGCCGGTGGTGACCCGTACAGCGTGCCGCCCGTCGAGTGGGCCGGCGGTCAGGACCCGATCACGAGCGCCGTCGAACCACCCTGGACCCGCACGCCGAGCGTCTACGGCCCGGTGGCCACGGCGGTGCAGGCCCTGTGCAGCCTGGTCGGCGGTGACAGCGTGCGGGCCACGGTGTGGTGCTGGCAGCTCGTGTGCCTGGCGGCCTGGCTCGTCATCGGGCTGGTGCTGCTCCGCTGCGCCGCAACACCCGCTGGCCGGTCGCGCGCTGCCTGGGTGTGGCTGCTCAACCCGGTGCTGCTGGGGCTGCTGCTGATCGGGGCGCACGTCGACGTCCTGGCTGCGGCGTTCGCGATCGGCGCCGTGGTGCTCGCCGGACGCCGCCCGTTGGCCGCCGGTGTGCTGCTAGGTGCCGCCGTCGGCGTCAAGATCACCTTCGCGCTCATCGGTCCAGCGGTGCTCTATGCCTTGTGGCGCAACGGTCGGCGTATGGCCTGGCGTCCCACGTTGATGGGTGTCGCGGGGTCGGCGCTCGTGCTGGTGCCCGCCCAGCTGTGGGCGGGATCGAACCTGCTCGACCAGCTCGAGCGAGCGCGGCGCTACGTCTCGCTCGCGAGCCCGTGGCGGCCGATCGTCGAGAGGCTCACCGGTCCGGTGGCCAACGACGTCGTGCGGCAGTGGGTGGTCACCCTGACCCCGTGGGTGGTCGGGGCCTTCGTGGTGGTCATCGCGGTGGTCGTGCACCGCTGGTCGACTGGCCCGGGGCGAGCCACGGAGCCTGACGCCGGCCGTGTCACGCAGGACGCCGCAACCGCCGCCGTCGTGCTGGGCGCCGCCTACGTGCTCGCCACGCCCTACACACTGCCGTGGTACGACGCGCTCGCGTGGGCGCCGCTCGCGCTGGTGGCCGTGCCGGTGGTCGACGCGCTGCTCGTCGTCCGGCTGGTCGCCTACGCCGTCGCCTACGTGCCGGGCCGGGTGCTCGGCTCGTCGCCGCAGGTCGAGCGCCTCACGCTGGGCTACCGTCGCGAGGTGGCGCCGTGGGTCGGAGGCGGCGTGCTGCTGGCGCTCGTGGTGCTGGCGCTGTGGCCGCGGCCGGCGCCTCGTCGTCCTCGAGCGCCCGAAGGCTCGCGGCGATGACGAGCGGGATCGCCAGCGTGAAACCGACGGCGGGGATCGCGGTGCCCGAGTCGTTGACGGCGAAGCCGATGCCGAGCAGCAGCATCAGGCAGATCAGCCCGTGCCGCAGGGTGGGGCTGCGGTCGTAGGCCCGCGCCAGCGCCCGCACGCCCCACGACGACGGCCGCATCAGCACCAGCGTCACGAACAGCGCCGCCACCGGCACCAGCAGCGACAGCACGCTGCCGAACAGGATCGAGAGGTTCTGCTCGCCCTTGCGGGCGATGACGTCCCAGGCGCCGCCGTCGATCACGGTCTGGACGAAGCGGCCCAGGTGGGTGCGCTGCCCGGCCGGACGCAGCCAGTCGACCACCGACACCGCGGTGAGCAGCACCACCGTGCCTGTGCCGATCAGCAGCACCTTCGACCACGACAGCCGCACGCCCAGCACGAGCAGCGTCAGCACCGCGAACGCCGGCACCATGCCCAAGGGGCCGCCGAAGTCGCTGCCCCAGGCTGGGGCGACGTCGAGCACGGTGGCCACCAGCCCGATCACCGCGACGGCGAGCCCGGCCAACCGCCGCCGTCCGGATCGCACCAGCCCGTCGCCGACGGCCACCGCGAGCAGCAGCGCGCCGGTGGCGAAGAGCGCGAAGGCCACGTTGGAGAACCCGTAGAACCGCCCGGCCACCACCGGTTGCAGGCCCATCAGGCTCGAGGTCTGCAGCCGCGAGCCGGTCATGATGTCGGCCGCGAGCACGACGCTCGTCAGCGCCGCCACCGCGCCGAACGGCCCGAGCAGCCACCGCCGCCACGGGCCCAGCTGGGCCACGAGCGACAGCACGACGACATAGGCCGCCACCGCCAGCACGACGGCGACCAGCGGGTGCCCCGACCGCCACCACGGCACGGTGTTGGCGAGGTACGTCGCGACGGGCACGGTCGCGAACACCAGGGCGATCCGGCGCACCGTGCGCAGCAGCGTGAGGCGCCGCCGCGACGCCCACGACCGGCGCAGCACCACCGCGGCCGCGCCGTAGAGCAGCAGCTGCGCGACGACGAGCCCGTTGAAGAACGGTGCGACGAGCGACTGCACCTCCTGCGCCGCCTGCTCGAGGTCGGCCACCTTGCGCAGGCGGGCCTGGACGTCGGCCGGTGCCTCTCCCGAGGCCACCGACAACGTCTCCAGCGACGAGCCGACCAGGCTCATCGGCCAGTCGGCGTCGAAGAGCTGGAACAGCGTCGGCGTGATGTCGGTGGCCTGCACGAGCGCGACCTGGCGGGTCGAGGCGGTGCGCAGGAAGCCCGGCGGGAAGCTCGGCCCGCGGGCAGCGATGAGCTGCAGGTGCGGCGTCAGGCCCGAGTCGGCCAGCGACGCCACGATCACCGACGCGTTGGCCGGCGCGACGGCGAGCACCTGGCCGACGACGTCATCGACCGCGCGCACCTGGGCCGCGCGGTCGCCCGGCGCCACGGCCACCCCCTGCTCGGCCGGCCCGTCGCCGGCGTCGGCCGGGTCGCGCACCGCGCCCGCGTCGACCACCGTGAGCGAGCACTCCCCGTTGGTGAGCGCCGCCTTCAGGTCGGACGTCGGTCGGTACCGCTGCACGGTGCCGTCCGGCCGTGCGAGCGCGACGGCGGCCCCGGGGCCGACGGCGGTCGCGCAGATCCCGGCGTCCTCGAGCCCGGGTGCGAGCACTCCCAGCTGGGCGTCGAACTTCTCGGCGGCGGCGGCGTCGACGTACCGCTGCCAGTCGGCGACCGTGGCCGAACCGCCGGCCACCGGTCCCGTCTGCACCTGGATCGGGCGGCAGGCCGGCACGGTGTCGCTGTCGGCGCTCTCGACCACGGAGTCGGCGGCGCGGCGTCCGGACGACACCGCCAGCCACCCGTCGACCGGGCAGGCCGATCGCCGCACGCTGCGCACCGCGACGTCACCGATGGCGCCCTGCTTCGGCAGCGAGGCGAGAGCGGGCGTGGCCTGCGCCGAGACGTCGGCCCACTGCACCCCGCTCGTCCCCACGAGGATCACCGGAGCGAAGCCCTGGTCCTGCGACGGCGCTGCCTGGGCCGGTGCAGCCAGCAGCACCAGGGCGCCCACCGCCCCGACGGCGACGAGGCGAGTGGTGATCCAGGACAGCGGTCGGCGCGGCACCCGCACAGGCTACGGGCCGGTTCGGGGAGACTGGGCGCGTGAGTCGTGTGCGGACGGTGCAGATCGCCACGGTGGTCGCCGTGCTGGCGCTCGCCGCGCTGCCGCTCGCCTGGCACTACCTCGTCGACTGGCCGGGCGACCAGTGGCAGGTCGATCTGGAGGTCTACCGCGAGGCGGCGCGCTCGCTGCTCTACGGGCGTCCGGTGTACGGCACGCTCACCGAGTCGCCGCAGCTGCTGCCCTTCACGTACCCGCCGTTCTCGGCGTTCGTCGCGCTGCCGCTGGCCGCCGTGCCCTTCCACGCCGCGGGCTGGTTGTGGACGGCGCTGCAGGTGGCCGCCACGTACGCCACGGTGCTCATCGCGTTCCGGCGGCTGCTCGTGCGCTTCGGGGCCTGGCGCTGGCTGGCCGGAGCGGTCGTCACGGCGCCGCTGCTGTACCTGCACCCGGTGTCGGACGGCGTGCGCTTCGGGCAGGTCAACGCTTTCCTCGTGCTCGCCTGCCTCGTCGACATCGCGGTGGCGCGGACGCCGGACCATCGCCTGCTCGGGCCGCGGGGGCTCTGGGTGGGGCTGGCCACGGCGGTGAAGCTGACGCCCGGCGTGTTCTTCGTGCACTTCGCGGTGTGCCGGCGCTGGCGCGACCTGCGGACGGCGGTGCTCGCGGCCGCGGCGGCCACGGTGGGGGCCTTCCTGGTGCTGCCGTCGGCGTCGCTGGCGTTCTGGGGTGGCGCGCTGAGCGACCCGTCCCGGCTGGGGCCCAACCGCGGGACGTCCAACCAGTCGCTGCGAGGGGTGCTGCTGCGGCTGGGTCCGGACGGTGCGGCGGGGTCGGCGGTGTGGGTGCTCGCCGTGGTGGTGGTGGGCGTCGCGGGGTTCGCCGTGGCCCGGCGGGCCTACCGCGCCGGCGACCCGGTGGCCGAGGTGGCCGCCGTCGGGCTCATGGCGGTGCTGCTGTCGCCGGTGGCGTGGATCCACCACTTCGCGTGGATGGTGGTGGTCGTGGGCGCGCTCGTGGGGAGTGGGCGCTCACGCCGTCGGGTCGCGCTCGGGCTCGTGGTGGCGACGTGGTTCTGGTTCCGCATGCCGTGGTGGGGCATCACCTGGCTGGCGGAGGGGCGTCCGGGCGAGTGGTTCGGGCGGCTGCTGCAGAACTCCGACTGCCTGGGCGCGCTCGTGGCGCTCGGGATGCTGTGGTGGGTCACGGGGCGGGGTGCGTCGACAGCGGACGGCGCCCGGCCGGCGTCCGACCAGCGGGCACCCGTGGGTGCAGCCACCGTGGGCTGATCACTCCCGCTCTTCTGGCCTCACGCGCGCACCGACCCGGGGGTGAACCGGAACGGCAGCGGGTAGCGCCAGTAGCGGCCTTGCGACGCGCGGACTCGGCTGGGTGGTCGCGGCCGCTGGACTGCTGCTCGTGCCGCTGCCGGGTCCGGGAGTGCCGGTCGTGCTCGCCGGCATCGTGCTCGTGGTGATCGGGTCGCTCGTGGCTCGGCTCAGGCGCCGCGGTCCCGTACCGGAGGCGTGAGCCGCGCCGACGTCACCTGCCAGAGCGCATCGTGCAGGGGTGGGTGCGGCGAAGGCGTTGCGATCACGACCGGATCGCCGCACCCACGGCCGCACGGGCCCGACGTCGTCAGACGGGCAGGTCGACGCCGGCCACCTGGGCGATCGAGAGCGCCGCGAGGATCAGGCAGACCACCCCGCCCACCCGCTGCACGGTAGCCAGCTTCACATAGCGCAGCAGCGTGCGCCCGGCCGCCGCACCGAGCCCCGACACCAGGAGCAACCCGAGCACCGCGCCGACGAACACCGACACGGGGTCCTTCGTCCGGACGACGAGGCCAGCCGTGAGCAGCTGCGACAGGTCGCCCCACTCGGCGAGGAACAGCACCGTGAAGCTCGTCGCGACGGCGTGCCAGCCCCGCGCCGGCCCGGTCACCTTGGCGCCGAACTCGGCCTCCGTCTCGGCTTCCTCCTCGTCCGCCCGCTTGGCGTGGCGCAGGAGGATGATGCCGCCGATCAGGAACATCGCGGCGGTGAAGGCCACCACCGGCTTGTGCGGCAGCTTCGCCACGAGCCCGCCGGCGGTCACGGCCACGACGGTCTGGACGACGAACGCCGCGCCGACGCCGATCCACACCAGCAGGGGCCGGAACCGCGTGGCCAGCACGAGCGTCGCGACGAACGTCTTGTCGGGCAGCTCGACCGGCACGATCAGGACCAGCGCGGTGAGCGCCACGGCGAAGTTCATGCGCCCAACCCTGCCATGTGAGTCGGGCGAGCTCCGAACCGTCGGCCCACGCCGGATCGCCCATGCGCGCCTGTCTTCCGGACGACGCTGCATCACGTGGTCATCCCGCCGGTCGTTGCCTCCCGGTGTCATGTCGGTCCTGACCGTTAGCGTCGCCGGCGATGGTGAGCTCGAAGAAGCGGAAGAATGCCCCGGCGCCGACTGTGCGCACGGGGCCGTCTCCGGATGACCCGCACGACATCGTCTACTTCAAGCGGCACGTCATGGACGACCCCGACCAGGCAGAGCCCGGCCGAGAAGCCTTGCGGTCCTGGCCGACCTCGGTTCGCGCGAAGGTCAACGCAGTGCTCATCGCCGTCGCCACGGCCCCGCCAAAGCGGTTCGCGGGCGGCGGCTACTGGGAGGCGATGAAGGGCAGCATGAGTGGATGGTTCGAGGTGCGCATCGACGGTCCGAAGCGTCACCACTACCGCTTGTTCTGTTTGCTCGACTACGAGGCCGAGGAGCGCAAGAAGCCGCTACTTGTCGTGGTCGACGGTCGTGACAAGCCGTTCCGCAGCACGTTGAGCGACGCCGACTACGCAGCGGTACGCTCGATGGGCGAGGAGTACCTCACACGAAACCCTCGTTCGATCGGGTGACGTCAGGCCGGAACCTTCGAGCGGGTGCGCAGCTCATGCAGATGGCGTGCGAGCCCGCCAGGGTCAGCCGTTCGGCCCGCTAGCAGGGGCGCGGTGATCTGAGCGCGCTCATCATCGGCGAGTGGCTCAAGCGTGATCCGCATGCCAAGAGCGGCAGCGATCTCGGCCAGCGTGCCAAGCGTTGGGTTCGACTTGTCGGAGGCGAAGAGGCGTCGGATCGTTGCGGGCTCGACCTGGATGGCGCGAGCGAGCTCGGCCTTGGACAGCCCGGCGGCTTCGCGAGCCTCGTCGAGTGCATTGACCACCCTGTCGATGGTCGCGACGCGCATGGACTCGACGACGAACTCCCGAAGGAACTCAGGGTCCTCAAGATCGCGCGCGAGGTCATCCCAGAAGGCGCTGGTGCCGGTCATGTCCATCACTCCTCTTCTCGCGGAGCGTATCATAGATGTTACGTCGCGCCGGGCATCGTCTTTCGCCCTCGTGAGAGCGAACAGCTCAGCCCAGGTGCGCCGTCGCGGCGGCCGACGCGCGGGCCAGCACCACCTTCAGCGGCAGGCCGAGCGCCGTCGCCGCCGCCGCCACGTCGTCGTGCTCCGGCTGGGCGTTCACCACCGCGCCGTCGACGAGCGCCACCTTCACCCGCACCGCCTGGCCGCCGACGTCCACGGTCTCCTCGCGGCGCTCCAACGCGGTCTTGGTGACCGCCGTCGCACGCAACCCGATCGCGCTGGTCTGCGCGAACACCACGCGTTCCAACCGTTGCCGCACAACGTCTTCGTCGGCACACAGCACGTGCAGTGTGTGCGCCGGACGCCCCTTCTTCATGAGGATGGGCGAGAGCCACGCGTCCGAGGCGCCGGCGTCGAGCAGGGCAGCGAGCACGTGCGGCCACAGCCGCGGGTCGAGGTCGTCGACGTTGGTCTCGAGCACCACTGCCCCCGACCGCTCGGCCCCCGACGGCGCACCGCCGGCCGCCGCCACCCCGCGCAGCAGGCGCAGCGCCCCCACCCGACCGGGCAGCACCCGCGAGCCCGCCCCCGCACCGAAGCCGTCCAGCGTCATCGTCGGCATCGGGCCGTAGGCGTCGGCGAGCGTGGTGAGAAGCGCTGCGCCAGTAGGCGTGCACAGCTCGACGTCCACCGGGCCACCATGCGCGGGTGCGCCCGACGCCTCGAGCAGCCGCACCACCGCCGGCCCGGGCACCGGGATCTCGCCGTGCGCCGCGCGCGCCGTGCCACCACCCAGAGCAATCGGCCCGACGACGACCCGCGCGCCCAGCCACGCGAAGCCCGCGCACACGCCGACGACGTCGCCGATCGCGTCGTGCGCGCCCACCTCGTGGAAGTGGACGTCGTCCGGCGACGTGCCGTGCACCGCACCCTCGGCCTCGGCCAGCCGCGCGAAGGTCGCATGGGCGAGAGCCCGCACCCGATTGTCGAGGTCGGCCGCGTCGACCAGCGCCCGCACGTCGGTCCAGGTGCGGTGCGGGACGTCGTCCTCGGCCCCGCGCACGAACGCCCGTCCGACGGCGAACCCGTGCCGCACCTCGCGGTCGAACGTCACCTCCACCGGCGCCACCGCCCGGGCCGCAGACGCCATCACCTCGGCGGGCACACCGAGGTCGTGCAGCGCGGCCAGCAGCATGTCGCCGCTCGCGCCGCTCGACGCGTCGACCCAGACGACGGCGCCGTGGCTCACGAGCCGGCCGGTCGAGCCCGCCGGGCGATCCGCGCAGCGTGCACGCCCGCGCCGTACCCGTTGTCGACGTTGACCACCGCGATGCCCGGCGCACACGAGTTGAGCATCGAGAGCAGCGCGGCCTTGCCGTTCGCCCCCGAGCCGTACCCGATCGACGTCGGCACCGCCACGAGCGGGACGCCGGTCAGCCCGCCCACGACACTCGCGAGCGCACCTTCCATGCCGGCCACCACCACGAGCGCGTCGGCCTCGTCGAGCCGGTCGCGCACGGCGAGCAGCCGGTGCAGGCCGGCCACGCCGACGTCGTCCACCCGCTCGGCGCCCGCGCCGTGCACGCGTGCGGTGATGAGCGCCTCGGAAGCCACCGGCCCGTCGGAGGTGCCGGCCGCGACCACGAGTACGCGGCCGGCGGGCTCGGGCAGAGGCCCGAGGACCGCGGTGCGGGCGACGTCGTCGACGTCGGCCTCCGGCAGCGCCTCACGCACCGCGGCGCGGGCGGCGTCCTCGAGCCGGGTGGCGAGGATGGCGCGGTCGGGGTGGCTCGCCGAGAGCCGCTTCAGCGTGTCGACCACCTGCTCGGGCGTCTTGCCCTGGCCGAAGATCACCTCGGGGTCACCGGTGCGGCGGGCGCGGTCGACGTCGAGCCGGGCGTACCCGACGTCGAGGAAGCCGTTCGCGGCGGAATCGGACTGGGACTCGCTCGAAGACACAGCCAGAGGGTACGGGGACGTGGCGCGCCGCGTAGGCTCCGGGGCGTGCTCGACGCCACGCAGACGGACGCCGTCGCGCTCGGCGCTGCGGTCGTCGCGGTGCTGGCGCTCCTCCTCGCCGTCGGCGCGCAGCTGCGGCTCGGCCGGGTGCGCCGGGGTCTGCGCGTGCTGCGCGGGTCGTCGGGTGAGGGTGACGTCCTGGAGGTCGCGACGCGCCACGCCGCCGAGGTGTCGCTGCTGCGCGACCAGGTAGAGCGCCAGCAGGCCGAGCTCGACTCGCTGCGCTCCGATGTCGCGGCCAGCCTGCGGCACGTCGCCGTGGTGCGGTTCGACGCGTTCGGCGACATGGGCGGCCGGCTGTCGTTCTCGGCCGCGCTGCTCGACGACGCCGGCGACGGGGTCGTGCTGACGTCGATCCACGGCCGCGGCGAGACCCGCACCTACGCCAAGGGGCTGACGGGGGCGCGCAGCGAGCAGGCGCTGTCGCCCGAGGAGGAGCAGGCCGTGCGCGCCGCGTCGGTGAAGGAGGGCCAGCGATGAGCACGCGCTACGGGTTCCTCGGTCCGGCAGGCACGTTCACCGAGGCCGCGCTGCGCCAGGTGCTTCCGGGCGAGGCCGACGCCGTCGCGATGCCGAGCGTCGACGCCGCGCTCGCCGCCGTCCGCACCGGTGACCTCGACGCCGCGGTGGTGCCCATCGAGAACTCCGTGGAGGGCGGCGTCAGCGCCACGCTCGACGCGCTGGCCACCGGCGGCCCGCTGCGCGTGACCCGCGAGATGCTCGTGCCGATCACCTTCGTGCTCGCGGTCCGCCCCGGGACGGCGCTCGCCGACGTCCGCCGTGTCGCGTCGCACCCGCACGGTTGGGCGCAGTGCCGTGGCTGGGTCGGCTCGACGCTGCCCGAGGCGGTGTACGTGCCGGCGCTGTCGACCGCAGCGGCCGCCGAGGGGCTCGACGTCGCCCATGCGGACGCGCCGCCGTACGACGCTGCCCTGTGCGCACCCCTTGCGGCGCAACGTTTCGGGCTCGAGATGCTGGCTGAGAACGTCGGCGACAACGCCGCGGCGGTCACGCGGTTCGTGCTGGTGCAGCGGCCGGGCGAGGTGCCCGCACCGACCGGCGCAGACAAGACGACGCTCGTGGTCTACCAGGCCGACGACCACCCCGGCGGCCTGCTCGAGATGCTCGAGCAGTTCGCGACGCGCGGCATCAACCTCTCGCGCATCGAGTCGCGCCCGACCGGCGAGCTGCTGGGGCGGTACTGCTTCTCGATCGACTGCGAAGGCCACGTGGCTGACGCGCGGGTGGGCGAGGCGCTGATGGGCCTGCACCGCACCTGCCGCGAGGTGCGCTGGCTGGGCTCGTACCCGCGAGCCGACGAGCAGGCCGTGCAGGTGACCGCGGCCACCACCGACACCGCCTTCGGGCAGGCCAGTGAGTGGCTCACCCGCCTGCGCAGCGGCCAGGCCTGATGAGCGGGCGGCGGCTCGTCGTCGTGGCGGGTGTCGTGGCGGTCGTCGCGCTGGTGCTCGTGGGCCGGCTGGTCGCCGTTCACCGTGAGACCTGGGACTGGCGGCTGACGCCGGCCGCGACTCCGGCCAAGCTGCACCACGACGGGCGCGACTCCAAGCGCTCCGCCCCTCCGCTGAGCCGCCCCGAGGGCCTGCACGAGGTCGGTCGCACCGAAGGGGGCGGAGTCGTGCTCTCGACCGCCACAGGTCCCGGCACCCCCACCGTGCTCTACGTGCAGGTGGGGTCGGAGCTCACGGGCTACGCCCTCATGGGCGGTCCGTGAGCCACCCGCGCACGCTAGCCCACGCCGCTCAGCCGAGGCCGGGCTCGCGCGGGTCGACCAGATCGCTGAGCGGACGGCGTCCGGTGCGCCGATACCGCGCTCGTGCGGCGATCGCGACCAGACCCCACAGGCTCGTCACCAGGCCGAGGAACGCCGCGGGGACTCCCAGGAAGACCATCGCGAGCCCAGCGTCGTGCGCGATCGGCCCGACGGCGTCTTGCACCAGCACTGCCACCACGGGCACCGCCGCGGACGTCGCGGTGCTGGCCAGCCCGTGTCGCCAGGTCCGCTCCGGCGATGGCGACCGGTGCGGCCGCAGCACGCGCGCCAGGGAGTAACACGACGGTGGTCCGACGGTCAGCGCGAGCAGCACCGCCGAGCCCGAGCGCCCGCTCCAGGCCAGCCACACCAGCCCCGGCAGCAGCACCACGCAGAGCACCGCGAAGGCGCGCCGGGGCAGATCCGCCACGTGCCACCCGAGAGCGGGCGCGAACGGCGTGACGAGCGGGTCGCCGTCCACAGGGCTACAGGTCCGCGAGGATCCGGCTGCGCTGCGCCGCGTGCTCGTCGGCCGAGATCGCTCTGGTGCGCAGCAGCTCGTCGAGCTCGGCCAGCCGCTCGGGCACCGGGCGCTGCGCCGTGGCAGGGGCCATGAGCTGCGAGCGGCTGAGCTGGCCGGCGAGCTGGATGTCGCCGGTGAGCGGGTCGAGCCCCTCCTCACGGACGGCGCGCCCGCGCTTCACCAGCGCGACCACCATGACCACGAACACGACCAGGATGAAGAGCGTCACGAGCACGAAGACGCCTCCGGCCACCCACACGAGCTGTCCTGACACCACGACCCCCGAACTCCCCGCGCGCCGGCGGGACGTCGCGGCGCGTCGTCCCGCATCCTGCCGCACCTCTGCGAGGACCCGGGGTCAAACGGGGGCTCGTCACCCCGAGTCTTGGCAGAGGTGCGAGGTCGGGGACGAAGGTCCCTGGGCGCGGTCGTCGCCCTGGCAGCAGGCTTCGGCACAACCTACGGTCCCGTAACTTGAGGAGTCCCGCGTGCCACCCGTGCTCGATGCCCCCGCCGCCACGACCCTTCCTCGCCTGATCCAGGGCGGCATGGGCATCGGTGTCTCGTCGTGGCGCCTGGCCCGCGAGGTCTCGATGGCCGGCCAGCTCGGCGTAGTGTCGGGCACTGCGCTCGACACCGTGGTCGCCCGCCGGCTGCAGGACGGCGACCCCGGCGGCCACCTGCGCCGCGCGCTCGCGGCGTTCCCGGTGCCGTCGATGGCCGAGCGGGTGCTGCAGCGCTACTTCCGTGAGGGCGGCCGTCGCCCGGGGCAGCCCTACCGGCCGAGCGCCCGCCTCACGCTGCGGCCGGGCCTGGCGTCCCTCGAGCTCGCGGTGGTCGCGAACTTCGCCGAGGTCTGGCTCGCGCGCGAAGGGCACGACGGTCTGGTCGGCGTGAACTTCCTCGAGAAGGTGCAGATGGCCACCCCGGCCGCGGCGTACGGCGCGATGCTGGCCGGCGTCGACTACGTGCTCATGGGCGCGGGCATCCCCACGCAGATCCCGCGGCTGCTCGACGTGCTCGCGCGCCACGAGGTCGCGAACCTCGACGTGCACGTGGACGGCGCGACGGCGAGCTACCGCACCACGCTCGACCCCGCGGTGCTCGGCACGAGCGCGTTGCCGGCCCTGAAGCGGCCGCGGTTCCTGGCCATCGTGTCGGCGCACGTGCTCGCCGCCTACCTGGCCCGCGACGACGCCACCCGCCCCGACGGCTTCGTCATCGAGGGTCCCCGCGCGGGGGGCCACACCGCACCGCCGCGCGGCCGCCTCGCACTCGACGACCTCGGCCAGCCGATCTACGGCCCCCGGGACGATGCCGACCTGGCCAAGGTGGCCGAGGTGGGCCTGCCCTTCTGGCTCGCGGGCTCGTACGGCACACCTGGCCGCGTGCAGGAGGCCCTGCGCTCGGGAGCGGCCGGCGTCCAGGTGGGCACGGTCTTCGCGCTCAGCGACGAGTCCGGCCTGGCCGGCCGCCTGCGCGGTGAGCTGCTCGACCGGCTCGGCCGCGACGACCTCGCCGTGCGCACCGACGCCGCGGTCTCGCCGACCGGCTTCCCGTTCAAGGTCGCCCAGCTGCCGGGCACCCTCAGCGACGCGGACGTCACGGCCGCCCGCCCGCGCCTGTGCGACCTCGGCTACCTGCGCGTGCCCTTCGAGAAGGACGACGGCAGCGTCGGCTACCGCTGCCCGGCCGAGCCGGTCGACGCCTACGTGCGCAAGGGGGGCGACGTCGCCGACACCGTGGGCCGCTCGTGCCTGTGCAACGCCCTCACCGCTGACATCGGCCTGGGCCAGCACCGCAAGGACGGCTACGCCGAGCAGCCGCTCGTGACCCTCGGCGAGGACCTCGACGGGGCCCGCGAGCTGCTCGGCGCGCACCCGGACGGCTGGACGGCGGCCGACGCGGTGGCCTACCTGCTGCCCTGCTGAGGCCCACGCTTGCGCGAGAGCGCGGGAGGTCAGGCGTCGCGGTCGCGCGGGCGGAACGCCAGGTAGGCGATCGCCGCGCAGATGGCGCCGTTGAGCAGGCCGAACGTGACGTCGGTGGGGTGGTGCATGCCGCGGTAGAGCCGGGCCGTCGCGACGAGGAAGGGCACGACGCCGAAGCCCACGATCGCCAGCACCTGCAGCCAGCGCCGCCGCAGCAGCGTGACGCACAAGATCACCAGCCCGATGTAGAGCGCGGTGCCCGCACCGGTGTGCCCCGAGGGGAAGCTGGACGTCGGCGGCGACTTGTCGAGCTTCGGCACGTCGGGCCGCGCCCGCGACACGACGAGGGTGGTGAACAGGAACACCAGCGCCTGGCAGGTCACCCCGATGATCAGCACCGCCGGCTCGCGCAGCCGCCGGCTCACCAGCCACACGATGAACGCGGCGGTGAACATCGTGATGATGATCGTGCCCGTGTTGGCGACGTGCGACATGACGTTCGTGGCGTCGTTCCAGAACGGCGTCCGGCGAGCCAGGAACCAGCGGTTGACGGCGTCCTCACCCGACACCGCCTGCTTCAGCGGGTGGGCGAGCAGCAGCCCGACGCCGATCAGCACGCCGAGCCAGACGATCACCGGCAGCAGCACGTGCGTGCCGAGCCGCTTGACGAACTCACCCAGCGGCGGCAGCGAGCCGTCGTCGCTCGAGGTGCCGCGCGGCGCCACGCGCCGGCGGCGCGTGGCGCCGGGGTCGACCAGTCCGGTCATCAGGCCCTCCTCGGGGGTGTGGACTCAGCCGACGCCCCTCCGTCGGGTGCGGGGTCGGACGTCGGGCCCTCGTCGACCACGCGCTCCGCCTCGCGCCGAGCACGTTCTCGCAGCACGGGCCCGAAGGCAACCCAGGACGACACGACGACCAGGACGCCGATGAGCCAGCCGGCCACGACGTCGCTCGGGAAGTGCACGCCGAGCAGCACGCGGTCGAGTCCGGTGAGCACGATGAGCAGGCCGCCGACGCCCAGCAGCAGGGCACGCCGGCCGCGGTCGCACGCCGGCCGCCACAGCAGCGCGACGAGCAGGCTCACGCCGAGCGCCGCGTTGAGGGCGTGGCCGGACGGGAAGCTGAATCCCGTGGCGGTGACCACGGGGTCGTCGAGCGAGGGGCGCGCGCGCGACACGATGAGCTTCAGCACCGCACCCAGCAGCGTGCCCACCACCATGGTGCTCGCCGCCCACAGCGCCGCCGACTGCGCCCGACGGCGCCAGAGCACCAGCGCTGCGGCGAGCACCGAGATCCGGAACACCCACGGGTGCAGCACGATCGCGCCGACCTCGGCCGCCGTCCGCAGCCAGTCGTGGCTCAGCGTCCAGCCGGTCGTCAGGCGCAGGATGCGCAGGTCGAGGCGCACCAGCGGGTCGGCGACGTCGCGCACCATCAGGGCGATCAGCACGACCGGGACGGCGCTCGCAACCATCGCCGCCGCACCCGCGAGCAGCCGCGGGCCGTGCTCGTCGGCGCGGGGGCTCACTTCGCCCGCCCCGACTCACCCGCCGGCAGCCGCACGAGCAGCGCGCCGGGATCGACCCGCGAGCGCAGCGCGCGCACGGTGCCGACGACGTCGCCGTCCAGCTGGGCCTCGGTGGGCCGGTCGACCCGCACCGCCAGCTCGCGGCAGCGCAGCCGCTCGACCCGCGGGTGGCCGCGCCGGGTCAGCACGCGCGCCGCCACCGACGCCCAGCTGGCGATCCCCTTGGGCGACAGCACGACGGCGTCCAGCCACCCGTCGTCCACGGTGGCCTCGGGCAGCAGCTGGATGCCGCCGGTGAGCGTGCCGCAGTTGCCGATCACGACGGTCTGGATGCGGCGCGTGACGTCGGGGCCGCGGTCGGCCGAGAGCCGCGCCTTCGCGCGCGGGCCGCGCAGGTTCTTGGCGCCGGACACCGCGTAGGCCAGCCAGCCCACGCGGTTCTTGAGCCGCTCGGGCGCCCCGCGCATCATCGCGGCGTCGAAGCCCAGGCCCGCCATGACGAGGAAGACCTTCTCGTCGGGCCGCTCGTGCTCACCGGACGGGTCGAAGGCGACGAGCCCGACGTCGATCGGCCGGTCCTCGCCGGTCAGCGCGATGGTGACCGCCTCGTCGAGGTCGTCGAGGGGCAGGTCGAGGTTGCGGGCCAACAGGTTCCCGGTGCCGCCGGGCAGCAGGCCGAGCGGTGTACCGGTGTGGACGAGCGCCTCGGCCACCTCGCGCACGGTGCCGTCGCCGCCGAGCGAGCAGACGAGGTCGACGCCGGCGTCGAGCGCCTCTCGCGCCTGCCCCTTGCCGGGGTCGTCCTCGGTGGTCTCGAGGAACATCGGCTCGCCCCACCCGTGCTGGCGGAACCCGCGCGACACCTGCTCGCGCACGGCACCGACGTCGTTGAACTTGGTGGGGTTGATGATGACGGCGGCGCGTCGGCGCCCGTCGTCCGCTGGGTCGGCTGAGCTCATCGTGGGCTGCTCCTCGATCTCCTGAACCCGTCGCCGGTACCGCACGAGCAGCGTCACCAGGACGGTGAACGCGATCACCACGACCAGCGCCACGACGACCACGATGATCGGGTGCACGGTCATGGCTGCTCAACGTAGTGCCACGCCCGCCGATACGCTCGACCTCGTGATCGATCTGAAGGTGCTGCGAGACGACCCCGACGCCGCCCGCGCCAGCCAGCGCGCCCGCGGAGAGGACATCGACCTGGTCGACGCCGTCCTCGCCGCCGACGAGACCCGCCGGTCGGCCCTGGCCGAGTTCGAGCGCGCGCGGGCCGAGCAGAAGGCCTACGGCAAGAAGGTCTCCGCCGCACCCAAGGACGAGAAGGCCGCGCTGATCTCGCACGCCAAGACGCTCAGCGAGCAGGTCAAGGACCTCGAGGCGCAGGCGGACGACGCCGCCGAGCACCTGCAGGGCCTGCTGCGCCGCGTGGGCAACCTCATCGAGCCGGGCGTCCCCTCGGGCGGCGAGGACGACTACGTGGTGCTCGAGGAGGTCGGCACCCCCCGCGACTTCGCCGCCGAGGGTTTCGAGCCGCGCGACCACCTCGAGCTGGGTGAGCTGCTCGGTGCGATCGACACCGCCCGCGGCGCCAAGGTCAGCGGCGCGCGGTTCTACTACCTCACGGGCCAGGGCGCGCGCCTCGAGCTCGGCCTGCTCAACCTCGCCATGGCCCGGGCCATCGAGGCCGGCTTCTCGCCCATGGTCGTGCCGACGCTCGTCAAGCCCGACGTCATGGCCGGCGCGGGCTTCCTCGACGCCCACGCCAGCGAGGTCTACCGCCTCGAGGCCGACGACCTCTACCTCACCGGGACGTCGGAGGTGGCGCTCGCGGGCTACCACGCCGACGAGATCCTCGACCTGTCGAACGGTCCGATCCGCTACGCCGGCTGGTCGACGTGCTACCGGCGCGAGGCGGGTTCGCACGGCAAGGACACCCGCGGCATCATCCGCGTGCACCAGTTCCAGAAGATCGAGATGTTCAGCTACTGCGCCGTCGAGGACGCCGCCGCCGAGCACCAGCGGCTGCTGGCGTTCGAGCGCAGCCTGCTGGACGCCGTCGAGCTGCCGTACCGCGTCATCGACGTCGCCGCGGGCGACCTCGGCGGCCCGGCCGCGCGGAAGTACGACTGCGAGGCGTGGGTGCCCACGCAGGGTCGTCACCGCGAGATGACGTCGACGTCGAACTGCACGACCTACCAGGCCCGCCGGCTCAGCATCCGCGAGCGCGACCCCGAGCGCGACGGCGCCACCCGCCACGTCGCGACGCTCAACGGCACCGCGGCCACGACCCGCTGGCTGGTCGCGATCCTCGAGAACCACCAGCAGGCCGACGGGTCGGTGGTCGTGCCCGAGGCGTTGCGCCCGTACGTCGGCCTCGAGGTGCTCGAGCCGGTCGCCCGCCGGTGAGCGACTGGACGCCGGCCCTCGTCGCGCTCGACGTCGACGGCACGATCCTCGACCACGACGGCGAGCTGAGCGACCGCGTGCGCTCGGCGGTGCAGGCCGTGGCGGCGTCCGGGCGGCACGTGGTGCTCTCGACCGGCCGCTCGCTCATCGCCACGACCCCGGTGCTCGACCGGCTGAGCCTCACCAGCGGCTACGCCGTCACGAGCAACGGCGCCGTGACCCTGCGCCTCGACCCGGCGCTCGACGACGGCTACGAGCTGGCCGACGTCATGACGTTCGACCCGCGCGAGGCCCTGACGCTGCTGCGCGAGCACCTGCCCGAGGCGGTGTACGCCGTCGAGGACCTCGGCCTCGGCTTCCGCCTCACCGCGCCGTTCCCGGACGGCGAGCTCATCGGCACGATGACCGTCGTGCCCTTCGACGAGCTGCTCGAGGGGCCGGCGACGCGCGTGGTGGTGCGCAGTCCTGACCACACGCCCGAGCAGTTCCTCGAGATCATCGAGCGGATCGGACTGCGCGGCGGCAGCTACACGGTCGGCTGGACGGCCTGGCTCGACATCGCCCCCGACGGCGTCAGCAAGGCGCACGGGCTGCAGGTGGTGGCCGAGGCGCTGGGGGTCGCGGCGTCCGACGTCCTGGCGGTGGGTGACGGTCGCAACGACCTCGAGATGTTCGCCTGGGCCGGGCGCAGCGTCGCGATGGGCCAGGCGCCGCCGGAGGTCCGGGAGGCCGCCGACGAGGTGTGCGCCGACGTCTACACCGACGGGCTCGCCGACGTCCTGGAGCGCGTGCTCACCGAGGAGCTGAAGTGACCGATGCCGTGAGTCCTGCTTCGACCGACAGCGAGCTCGTCACCGGGGGACGCCGGGCCTGGTCCGCCCTCGAGGCGGTGCACGTGCCGTCGTACTTCTCGCCCGAGTCGCGCGAGGAGCTCAAGGCGCTCGGCCTGCGGCCGTCGCTGGCGTACTTCCCCGTGCGGGCGGCGGCGATGGGCGCGGTGCCGGCCGAGGTGGTCGAGGCGACGTTCTACGTCTTCGCCCCCGCACTCGTGCGCCACGTCGTGCCCGCGTGCTGGGACGTCGCGTCGCCCGAGCAGGTGCTGGCGGCCCGTCACCGCGGCGTCGAGCGCACGCTGCACCGGTTGCTCGCCCCGGTGGCGGCCGAGGCCCCACATGAGCTCGACGAGGCCGTCGCGCTGGCCCGCGACGCCTGCGCGGGCCTGCGCACCGCCGGCCACCCGCTGTACGCCGGGCACGCCGCGCTGCCCTGGCCGGACGACCCCTTCGGGCAGCTCTGGCTGGCCGCGACGCTGCTGCGCGAGCATCGGGGCGACGGCCACGTCGCCGCGCTCGTGACCCACGACCTCGGCCCGATCGAGGCCATGGTGACCTCGTTGCTCGCCGGTTCGGTGGTGACCGAGCAGTTCCTGCGCCGCTCGCGGGGCTGGACCGACGACGAGTGGCTCGCCGCCACCCAGCGGCTGCGCGACCGCGGCCTGGTCACCGACGCCGGTGGATCCCTGCAGCTGACCGCAGACGGCGCCGCGCTGCGCCGGTCGGTCGAGGCGGCCACCGACGCCGGGACGCTGTGCGCCTGGGAGCACCTGGGCCTCGACCGCACGCGGCGGCTGGGCGTGCTCGTGCGCCCGTTGCGGCGCGCCGTCGAGGCGTCCGGCGTGCTCGACGTCACGCGGGCCACCTCCTGACCGCGCTCCAGCGCGCTGCCGTGTCTGCCGACAGGAACCCCATGACCCGCGTCCGTCGCGCCGCCGTCGGCGCGCTGCTGCTCGCCGGGGGGCTGTACGTCGTGCTGCCGCTGGGTGACACCGCCCGCGCCTGGGCGTACGAGACCATCGCGGTGCTGGGGGTGGGCCTCGGTGCGTGGGGGGTGCGCGCGAACCACCTGCCACGCCGCAGGGGCTGGGTGCTCGGGCTCGCCGGCTTCGGCCTGTGGGTGGTGGGCGACCTGGTGTGGGACGTCGAGCAGGAGGTGCTGCACCTCGACCTGCTCCCCGCGCCGTCCGACGGCGTCTACCTGGCCGGCTACGGCCTGCTCGGAGCGGGCGTGCTCGTGCTCGCACGCGCCCGGCGGCAGTCCGACCACCGCGTGGCGCTGCTCGACGCCGCGATCGTCACGGTCGGCATCGCCGTGCCGACGGCGGTGTTCCTCGTCGCGCCGGCCGCGTCGGCCTCCGGGCTCAGTCTGGCCGGCCAGCTGACGACGTCGGCGTACCCGCTCGGCGACCTCTTCGTGCTCGCGGTGCTCGCCCGGCTCGCGATGTCACCGGGGGCTTCGACGGTGGCGTTCCGGTGGCTGGTGACCGCCCTGCTGTGCACGCTCGGCGCGGACGTCGCCTACCAGATCGGCACCATCACCGGCCGCTTCGACGACTCGGTGTGGATGGACCTCGGGTGGCTCACGGGCTACGTCGCCGTCGGCGCGGCGGCCCTGCACCCCTCGATGCGGGTGCTGGCCGAGCCGCCGCCCAACCGCGAGGCCGCGCCGTCGTCACGGCAGCTCGCGGTGCTCACGACGGCAGCAGTGCTGCCCGGTGTGACCCTGCTCGTCGAGGGAGTCGCGGGGCGTCCGATCGCGTGGGGTGTCATCGGCGCAGGCACCGTGGTGCTCGGGGCGCTCGTGCTCGCGCGCATGGGCACGCTGCTCGACCAGGTGCAGGTGCAGGCGGTGCAGCTCGCCGCCCTCGCGCGGGTCGACGCCCTCACCGGCGCACCCAACCGCCGCACGTGGGACCACGAGCTCTCGCGCGCCTGCGCCCAGGCCGCCGAGCGCGGTGAGGCACTGGCCCTGGCGATCATCGACCTCGACCACTTCAAGCAGTTCAACGACGCCTACGGGCACCAGGCGGGCGACCGCCTGCTGCGCGAGGCCGTCGCCGCCTGGACCGCAGTGCTCGACGACGGCCAGGTGCTCGCGCGGTACGGCGGCGAGGAGTTCGCCGTCCTGCTGCCGGGGCACGGCCTGGCGTCCGGGCGCGACGTCGTCGACGGTCTGCGCCGACTCACTCCCGGTGAGCAGACCTTCTCGGCCGGGGTGGCCCTGTGGGAACCCGGCGCCGAGCCGGCGTCCGCGGTGGCCGCTGCGGACGCCGCGCTCTACCGCGCGAAGCGGTCGGGGCGCGATCGGGTCGAGGTGGCCGACCGGCAGGCCACGGACGTCGCCGCCGCCGTCATGCGCGGCATGCGGATCGTCGTCCAGCCCATCCGCGACGCGCTCACCGGGCGGGTCGTCGGTCACGAGGCGCTCACCCGCTTCGCTGAGCCGGGGGACGTCCGCGAGCGGTTCGAGGAGGCGCACGCCCTCGGCTTCGGTGACCTGCTCGAGGCGCACGCGATCCGTGCGGCGGTGGCGTTGCCGCAGCGGCCCGACGACCACCTGCTGTTCGTCAACGTCAGCATCGACGCGCTGTCGTCCGAGCGCTTCTGGGACGCGCTGCCCGAGCGGCTCGACGGCGTCGTCGTCGAGCTGGTCGAGGACGCGCAGGCGGTCGACTGGAACGCGCACACCGGTCACCTCGACCGGCTGCGCGCTCGCGGTGCACAGCTCGCCGTCGACGACCTGGGTGCGGGCGCGGGTGAGCTCGCGCGGCTGCTCGTGGTGCGCCCCGACGTCGTCAAGCTCGACCGGCACGTCACCCGCGGGTGCGCCGACGACGACCTGCGCGCCGACCTGATCGCCATGATCGTCGGGCTGGCCGACGCGGGCGGCGCGCAGGTGTGCGCCGAGGGCGTCGAGGCACCGGCCGACCTCGAGCGCCTGCAGGCGGTGGGAGTGCAGCTCGCGCAGGGGTTCCTGCTCGGTCACCCCGAGCCGACCTGGTCCCCCCAACCCAGCCCCGCGCCGTCCCGTTGATCACGTTCAGTGGGTGACACTCCGCTTACCGAGGGGTGCAACCCTCGACAAGCACCAGGAACCCTCGACAAGGCCCGTGGCTGAGCCGCTCGTCACGGCCCGGTGACCTCGCGCGACACCTCGAACCACACGACCTTGCCGGCGATGTCGTTGACCACGCCCCACCGCGTCGCCAGCAGGTCGAGGATGTCGAGCCCGCGGCCGTCGAGAGCGTCGTCCTGCCGCTCGATGCGCTTCGGGTGCCGCGAGTTGTCGTCGCCGACCTCGATCCGGACGGCGTCCGGCCGGATCAGCAGCCGAAGCCGGGCCTCGCTGCGGCCGTGGATGAACGCGTTGGTCACGGTCTCGCTCGTCAGCAGCACCATGGTGTCGCAGACGTCGTGATCGACCTCGGCCGCCTGGCAGTGCTGGCGCACGAAGGCGCGCGCCCGCCGGACGCCGGACACGTCCAGCGGCAGCACCATCGAGACGTCCGGACGGCGCCGCACCGGAGGCATCGGCTCGACGTCCGGGGCGACGGCCGTGGCGCCCGGGTGGATGGCGCTGCCCGTGGCGGTCGGCACGCCGGGCCGCACCGCCCGCACCGCGAGGATCGCGATGTCGTCGTCGACGTCGCTGGGGAGCTCGGTGAGCAGGGTGTCGCACAGGACGTCGAGAGGCAGCGCCGAGAGCGAGGTCACCCTGCGGCGCAACCACTCCAGGCCTTGCGACAGCGACTCGCCGCGCCGCTCGACCAGGCCGTCGGTGAACAGCAGCACCGTCGTACCCGGTGGCATCGCCAGCTCGTGGTCGTGGCGGGCCGTCGCGGGCAGCACGCCCAGCAGCAGGTCGGCGTCGCGGTCGAGCACCTCCACTGCGCCGTCGGGCCGGATCACGATGGGCGGCAGGTGACCCGCGTTCGACCACGTGAGCGCCGCCGGGTGCGACGCCGTGCGGACCCTCGCCAGCACCCCGGTCACCAGGGCGTCGATGCGCAGGTCGCGCATGGCGTGGTCGAGGCCGGTGAGCACCTGGGCCGGTGAGGCGTCGAGGCTGTGGGCCACGCCGCGCAGGACGCCCCGCACCTGCGCCATGGCGGCGGTGGCCTGCCGGTCGTGACCCGCGACGTCACCCACCACCAGCAGGGTGTCGCCGCCGGGCACCTGGAAGGCGTCGTACCAGTCGCCGCCGACGTAGGCCTCGCGCGCCGCGGGCAGGTAGCGGGTGACCACCTGCATGTCGTCCGGTTGCGCCGGCTCGGTGAGCAGGCTGCGCTGCAACGACTCCGACAGCAGGCGCGACGACACCATGGCCTCGCGCTCGGCCTGGCGCACGCGGATGCGCAGCAGCGCCTGCGCGCACTGGGCCGCGAACGCCGCGAGCAGCGCCTTCTCGTCGTCGGTGAACGCGCGCGCCTCGACCCAGCTCACGGTGAGCGAGCCGAGGTGCTCCCCCTCGGCGAGCAGCGGGAGCGACGCCCACGCCTCGCGGCCGGACGTCGTGTAGACGAGGTCCATCTCCGGACCCCAGGCCAGGCCCTCCTCGCGCGTACCGAGGAAGATCGGCTCCGGCACGATCGCCGCCACCACCGACGGCAGGTGCGTCGAGTACGGCATCTCCTGCCGCAGCCGCTGCCCCTCGCGCCAGGTGTCGGTGATCGTGAGGCGCACCACCTGCTCGTCGTCGTCGCGGACGGCGACCCCACCGCCGTCGCAGCCCATGGCGGCAACGCCACGCACCACGACGAGGTCGGTGAGCTCCTCCACCGAGTCGGCCGCGGCCAGCTCGAGGGCCACGAAGGCCAGTCCCTGCAGGCGGCGTCCGGCCTGGCGCTCGGCGGCGGCCAGGGCGCTGCGCTCGCGGGCGCTGGCGTCGAGGTCGTACTCCAGGCGCTCGGTGCGGGCGAGCAGCTCGTCCTCGCGCTGCTGCTGGCGGCGCTGGCGCTCGCGGGCCTGCACGAGGTGCGTGACGTCGTCCACGGAGTTGAGGACGACGCAGGGCCGGCCGTCGCCGTCCGGCACGGGGCAGTTGCGCACGCGCCACCACCGCTCCTCGTAGCGGCCGCTGCCCGGCACCTGCTCGATGTCGTAGCGGATCCGGTCGATCTCGTCCGGTGCGCCGGTCGCGAGCGCCCGGCGTGCGGACTCCTCCAGCGCGCGGCGGGCGCGCGCGGCCTCCTCGTGGCCGGGCCGGTCAGGGAAGCTGGCGAGCATCGGGCGGCCGATGACCTGGTCGCGCGTGCGCCCGGTGAGGCTCAGGAACGCCGCGCTCGCCTCGGTGACGCCGAGCTCCGCGTCGAGCAGCATGCAGGCGGTGGGTAGCGCATTGAGGAAGGCGCGGTAGTCCACCTCAGCCGTCCTCTCGAACACTGCACTCCCTCACCTCGGGCGCCGGCCCCGATACCGGCCCCCTGAGTGTCGCGCAATCCGGGCACAACGGGTAGTCACCCGGACGCCCACCGTGTCCTGCTCCGTAGTTGGCGCGGTGGCACCCTGCACCAGTCCTATGGGAGCTGGGTGCCCCCGCTCCAACCGGTGACTGGAGTGATCCTCCCCAGGGGTGGGCTGGCGTGCATGATCACGGACGACGGGGGTGGGCTGGCGTGCATGATCACGGGCGGGGTGGTGAGGTGGGCTCACCGAGAGGAGCCCCGAGTGCTGCTGCCTGACGCCGACCCCGACGTCGCCCGCGCCGTCGCCACCGTGACCGGCCCGGACGTCGAGCACGCCCTCGCGCTCGCCGCCGACCTCACCGCGACGGCGCCCCTGCCCGGCCGCGGACGCACCCTCGAGCGCTGGGACCTGCTCGCCCGCCTCGCCGCCGCCGACCTCACCACGGCGCGCGTGGCCGAGGCGCACCTGGACGCCGTCGCGATCCTCGCCGAGGCGCACACGGCCGGTGTCGAGGCACCGACCGCGGCATCCGGCTCGACCTGGGGCGTCTTCGCCGCCGAGGGCCCGGGCGCGCGCCTGGACGCCCACGAGACCCCCACCGGCTGGCAGGTCACCGGCGACAAGCCCTGGTGCTCCCTCGCCGGACGCCTCACCCACGCCCTGGTCACGGCCCACGACGGCGACGAGCGGCGCCTGCTCGCCGTCGACCTGCGCGCCCCGGGTGTGACCGTGCACGAGGGCACCTGGCACGCCCGCGGCCTCGCCGACGTGCCGTCGGGCCCGGTGACGTTCGAGGCCGTGCCGGCCGCGCCGGTCGGCGACCCCGGCTGGTACCTGCGGCGACCGGGCTTCGCACACGGTGGCATCGGCGTCGCCGCGGCGTGGTTCGGCGGGGCGGTCGGCGTCGCCCGCGCGCTGTGGCGAGCCGCCGAGCGACGCCCGCCCGACCAGATCGCCCTCATGCACCTCGGCGAGGCCGACCTCGACCTGCACGCCGCCGCCACCGTGATGCGGGCCGCGGCCGCCGACGTCGACGCGGGTCGGGCCGACGGTGACGCCGGGGTCGTGCTCGCCCTGCGCGCGCGGTCGATGGTGGTGCGAGCGGCCGAGGCCGTCCTGCAGCGCGTCGGTCACGGCCTCGGCCCCGCACCGCTCGCGCTCGACGACGCCCACGCCCGCCGGGTCGCTGACCTCACCGTCTACCTGCGCCAGCACCACGCCGAACGCGATTCCGCCTCGCTCGGCCGCGCGCTGCTCGACGCCGGCACCACGCCGTGGTGACCTTCCGCCACGACGACCGCGGAACGCCCGAGGCGCTGTGGGACGCCTGGCCCCGCCTGCGCGAGCTGCCCGAGCTCGGCCCGGCCCGTCCGACCGTGCTGCTCGCCGCCCACCCGGACGATGAGACCCTCGGCGCGGGTGGCCTGCTGGCGCTCGCCGGCCGGGCCGGCGTCGACGTCCATGTGGTGGTCGCGACGGACGGCGAGGCGTCGCACCCGGACTCGCCGACCCACTCACCCGCCGACCTGGCGCGCTGGCGGGCCAAGGAGGTGGAGCAGGCGGTCACGCTGCTCGCACCGGACGCCCACCTGCACCTGCTGCACCTGCCGGACGGCGCACTCGGTGACCACGAGGACGCGCTGGCGCAGGCCCTTCAACCGCTGGTGCACAACGGATCGCGCGTCGTGGCGCCGTGGCGCGCAGACGCCCACCCCGACCACGAGGCCGCAGGGCGCGTCGCCGCTCGGGTCGCCGCCGACCGCGGGGCCGAGCTGCTCGAGTACCCGATCTGGGCCTGGCACTGGAGCCGGCCGGGTGATGTCCGGCTGCCGTGGCCCCGCGCCGTCCGCCAACCGCTGGACGCCGGAACCCGCGCCGCCAAGGCCCGCGCCGTGCGAGCTCATCGCTCGCAGGTCGAGCCGCTGTCGCCGCAACGGGGCGACGAGGTGCTCCTGAGCGCCGAGGTGGTCGCGCACTTCGAGCGGGGCGACGAGGTCTACTTCCGCACCGCCGCAACGGATTCGACCGGGCGGGCACCCGTCGCGAGCCTCGGCGCCGCGTTCTTCGACGACTTCTACGCCGCGGGCGGCGACGACCCCTGGGGCTTCACCGACCGCTGGTACGAGCGGCGCAAGCGGGCGCTGACCCTGGCTGCCCTACCGCGCGAACGCTTTCGGCGCGCCTTCGAGCCAGGCTGCTCGATCGGCGTCCTCACCGCCGAGCTCGCGTCGCGCTGCGATCATCTGCTGGCCGTCGATCCCGTTGCCGCAGCAGTGGATCGGGCGGTCGAGCGCACCACCGGCCGGCAGAACGTCGAGGTGCGCCGTGGCAGCGTGCCGCACGACTGGCCGGACGACGAGTTCGACCTCGTGGTGCTCTCGGAGGTCGGCTACTACTGCGACCCCACCGACCTCGCGAGGCTCGTCGAGCGCACGGTCGAAAGCCTCACCGACGACGGTGTCGTCGTCGCGTGCCACTGGCGTCACCCGGTGGCCGAGTACCCGTTGGACGGGGATGCGGTGCACGAGGCGCTCCTGGCCCACCCGGGCCTGGCGCTGCTGGCGCGGCACGTCGAGGAGGACTTCCGGCTCGACGTCCTGGCGCGGCCGCCGGTGCGCAGCGTCGCGGCGCAGACGGGCCTCGTGCCGTGAGCGTCGCCGCACCCGTCACCGCAGTGGCCGTGGTCGTACCGGCCCGCGACGAGGAAGAGCTGCTGCCCGGCTGCCTCGATGCCATAGCCATTGCGGCGCAACGGGTTCTTGTACCGGTCACGGTGGTCGTGGTGCTCGATCGCTGCGGCGACCGCACGGCGGACGTCGTCGCCGCGCGACCCGAGGTGCTGGCCGTCGAGTGCGACGCAGGGGTGGTCGGAACCGCAAGGGCCGCGGGAGTGGACGCGGCCCTCGATCGCCTGCGCGCCCACGACCCCGACCGGATCTGGATCGCCTGCACCGACGCCGACTCGCGCGTGCCGGCCGACTGGCTCGAGCACCAGCTGCAGCTGGCGGACGACGGGGTCGACCTGGTGCTGGGCACGGTCGACCTGGTCGGCGAGGAGCTGCCACCGGCCACGGCCGCCCGCTGGTGGCGCGACTACAGCCGACTGGTCGACGAGGCGTCGCACGCGCACGTGCACGGTGCCAACGTCGGCGTGCGCGCCGGCGTCTACCTCGAGGCTGGCGGGTTCGCGCCGGTCTCGGCCCACGAGGACGTGCTGCTCACGCGAGCCGTCGCTCGGCTGCCGGGGGCCACGGTGGTGCCGTCCGTCGCCGTACCGGTGGCCACGAGCGACCGCCTGCGCGGGCGGGCCCCCGAAGGCGTGTCGGCCGACCTGCGCCGCCTGGCCGGCCCGGGGCTGGAGAGCACCGCCTGAGCGCGTCGGCGCCCTGCGACAATGGACGCATGCGCATGGTGGCCACCGACCTCGACGGCACCATCGTCGGGCCCGACGGCACGATCAGCGACCGCACCATCCAGGCGCTGCAGGCGTGTCAGGACGCCGGGGTCCGCGTCGTCTACGTGACGGGCCGCCCGCCCCGGTGGATGGGCGAGGTGGTGTCGCAGACCGGTCACCGCGGCACCGCGCTGTGCGGCAACGGCGCTGTCGTCTACGACCTGGCGGCCGAGCGGGTGCTGCACGCGCGCACGCTCGCCGCCGACGTCGTCCTGGAGGTGGCTCGCCGCCTCACCGAGACCCTGCCCGATGCTGCCTTCGCGCTCGAGACCGTCACCGGACTGCGCCGCACCAGCGACTACGTGGTGCGATGGGACGTCGGCGTCGAGGCGGTCGTGGGCGACCTGCCGACCTTGCTCGCCGACGACCCCGGTGTCGTGAAGCTGTTGTGCCGCAGCGAGTCCATCCTGAGCGACGACATGCTGGCGCGGGCGATCCCGGCGCTGGACGGGCTGGCCGCGCCCACGCACTCGAACCCGAACGACGGGCTGCTCGAGGTCTCGGCGCTCGGGGTCGGCAAGGCGTCGGCGCTGGCCGAGCTCGCGCGCGAGTGGGGCATCGAGCAGGCCGACGTCGTGGCCTTCGGTGACATGCCCAACGACCTCGACATGATCGGGTGGGCGGGGCGCGGGTTCGCCATGCGCGGCGGGCACGCCGACGTCCTCGCCGTGGCGCACGACGTCGCGCCGCCGGTCACCGAGGACGGCGTCGCCCAGGTGCTCGAGCGCCTCCTCGCGACCCTCGCCTAGTGCGTCGGCGGACGCCCGACGTCGGCCGCCGGCCTCAGAGGTACTGACCCGTGCCGTGCTCGGGTCCGTCGGACTGCTCGGGCACTCCCGGCTGGCCCGGGTGCGGACCCCCCGGGAACGACGGCCCGGCCTGGGGACCGCCAGCGGCCGGCAGCGCGCGGCGCATCTCCTCCAGCTGAGCGCGCGCTGCCATCTGCTGCGCCATCAACGCGGTCTGGATGCCGTGGAACAGCCCCTCGAGCCACCCCACGAGCTGGGCCTGCGCGATCCGCAGCTCGGCGTCGGACGGCG
>JBQCES010000267.1:0-4790 GCA_051960055.1 Angustibacter sp.
CCGGCGGCCTGCGCGCGCTCACCGCACGCAACATCCGGACGCCGGCCCTGCTGTCGCGGCTGGTGCCGTGGCGGTGGTTCGACCCCGACGCCGGCGTCGAGGCGCTCGCGCGCCAGCTCGCCCGGCAGGCGCCGTTCGACCAGCCGCTCGCCGTGCGCCGGCAGGGCGGCCCACGCGTCGTGGTGAGCGCGACCGACCTGGTGTTCGGGGTCGACTGGGTCGAGCAGACGGCGTGGGGCGACGCACCGGCCCGGGTCGGCTCCTACCGGGCCGGCTACACCGAGCCGAGCCCCGCGTGGCGGCTCGGCAACGCGTGCGCCACCTCGTGCGCGGAGCCGCCGTTCTTCGCGCCACGCCGCGTGGCCCGCGAGCTCACCCAGCGCTTGTCGGGCGGCCACCGCGAGATCGAGACGGCCGAGCAGCACCGCCGCCTGCTGCGCCGGCTGCAGCTGGTCGACGGCGGGGTCTACGACAACCTCGGCCTGGAGCCGGTCTGGAAGTCCCACCACGACGTCCTGGTCAGCGACGGCGGTGGGGTGTTCCGCGCCACCACCCAGCGCACGGTGGTGGGTCGATTGGCCCGCTCGCTCGAGATTCTCGGGCGGTCGGGCAGCAACACGCGGCTGCGTTGGCTGCACGCCGCGTACGCCCGCGACGTGCTGGCCGGCTGCACCTGGGGCATCGACGACGTCGTCGACGACCTCGACGGACTGCCCGACGCCGCCGGCTACCCCTTCGAGGTCGTCGAGCTGATCGCTCGCGTGCGCACCGACCTCGACGCCTTCTCCCCAGGGGAGCAGCGGGTGCTCGAGCGGCACGGTTACCTGGTCGCCGACCATGCCGTGCGCAAGCACGCCCCGTCGCTCGTGCGCGTCGACGCACCAGTGCGGCCGCCGCACGACGACGTCGCCGACCCGCTCGTCGCTGCGGCGGCGCTGCGCGGCTCGTCCCATCGCACGCTGCTCGGCCGGTGGCGCACCGATGGGCGCACCGGGTGACAAAGCGGTTCACGATCTTGGAGAACCGTGGCCGGGTTGCTACGGTTCGAGACGACTCGTCCAGAGAAGCGGCGGTCTTGCCGCGACGGCGCCGACCGGCGCTCAGGCGTCGTGAGCAGCCCTCGGGGGCCGCCAACTGGAAGGCCCAGACTCATGCCTCGAGCCACTCATCTCGTCTCCCCGCTCATCCCCCCGTCGCCGCACGCCGGCTCGGTGTCCCTGCTCGTCGACGCGGACGGGCAGGTGCTCGTCGTGCTGCACGGCTGCATCGACTCCCGGCTGCAGCCGGAGATCCGTGAGCTCGTCGACGACCTGGTGACGAACCGGGCCGACACCACGGGTCTGCCGGTGCGCGTGCTCGCCGAGAACGTCACCGCGTTCGAGCTGGCCGGTGTCTGGCTGCTGCTGGAGCTGCGCCGGGCCGCGCGCCCGGCGAGCGTCACGGTCGTCGCCCCCTCGCCCGTCGTGCAGGAGGCGATGCAGCGGCACGGCATCCAGCGGGTGCTGGTGGAGGAGCGGGCGGCCGCCGAGCGCAGCGAGGTCTAGACCCGCCGCAGCACCGCCTGCACGCGCCCGAGCACCGTGGCCTCGTCGCCGGGGATCGGCTCGTAGGCGGGGTTGTGCGGCATGAGCCAGACGTGCCCGTCACGTCGCTTGAACGTCTTGACCGTGGCCTCGCCGTCGAGCATGGCGGCGACGATGTCGCCGTTGTCCGCGGTGGGCTGCTGGCGCACCACGACCCAGTCGCCGTCGCAGATCGCGGCGTCGACCATGGAGTCCCCGACCACCTTGAGCAGGAACAGCTGCCCCTCGCCGACGAGCTGGCGGGGGAGCGGGAAGACCTCCTCCACCGCCTCCTCGGCCAGGATGGGGCCGCCGGCGGCGATCCGGCCGACCACCGGCACGTACGACGGCGCGGGCCGCGCGTCGCCTGAACCGGTCACGTCGACGTCCGGTGCGTCGGGAACGGCCTGGGGTGCGTTGGAGGACACCGCCGGTGCGTCCGGCGACATCACCTCGATGGCCCGCGGGCGGTGGGGGTCGCGACGCAGGTAGCCCTTGCGCTCGAGCGCCGCGAGCTGGTGCGAGACGCTGCTCGGACTGGCCAGCCCGGCGGCCTCACCGATCTCGCGCATGCTCGGGGGGTACCCGCGACGCTCGACGCTGTCGCGGATCGTCTCGAGCACCCGGCGCTGGCGGGCGGTGAGGCCGTCGCCGGTGTCGCGCTCGGGCAGCTCGTGCACGTCGGCCGGTCGTCCCGCCTTGGCCATCGCCCCTCCATCGCTCGCCCAGCGGAGCCGTCGTGACCCGCTGCAGTCCCCGAACCCTAGAGCCATCCGACCGCCTGGTTCAAACACCTGTTCGAACGTGTCGTCGCGGGCCGTCGCGTCCTTGCGCGTTCCTGGACTGTCGGTGGGGCCTGGTGAGGTGTCTTTGAGCACGAAGACGGCTCCCGGTCGAACGCCCGTTCGACGTCGGCTCGACAGGTGTCGGGTCGGGGTGCTAGAAATCGTACAGGCGTTCGATCGAACAGGCGTTCGATCCTCTTCCCCCGGAGGCCCCCATGACCGCGATCACCATCTCCCACCCGATGCACACGCACGGTGCGTCCCAGACGCGCCGTTCCCCGCGCGTGGCCCCGCAGGTGCGGCGCGACGAGCGCGCCGGCCGGGCCCGTCGGCAGGCGGCGCCGCTGCGGCTGACGCGCCGCGGGCGCCTGGCGCTCACGGGCCTGCTCGCCGCAGCCGGTGTCACCGCGTCGCTGTTCGTCGGTGGCATCGGGTTCGCCGGTACCGACGCCGAGCGGCCCGCGGTCCGCTACGTCACGGTCGCCCCGGGCGACACGCTGTGGTCGATCGCCGGGGAGGTCGCCCCGCAGCGGGACCGCCGCGACACGGTGGCTCGCATCCTCGAGCTGAACGCTCGCGAGACCTCAGGTGTCCGGGCCGGCGACCGCATCGCAGTGCCGGTGCGCTGACCGGTGCACCGGGCGCGTCCGGTTCGTCCCAGGTGATCTGGGTCACTGAGCACGGCGGCGCGACTTCTTGTGGCGACACGCCGCGCAACACGCCCAACCTGCTTGCGTAGTCGGTCGGTCACGGCCTAGCGTTCACCCCAACATCTAGTAGTTACACCGATGTGACTCGTCCACAGATTGTGGTCGTCAACCCACAGGTTCTCCCCAAGCGGTCCACAGCTTCGTCCACATGACGTGGCTGGTTCACCCGTCCGGAGGCTGTCGGGACCATCGGTGGGACCCGCGAAGGGAGGGGCGCCGTGCACTGTCCGTTCTGTCGGCACACCGACTCCCGCGTCGTCGACTCGCGTGCGACGGACGACGGCGCGTCCATCCGCCGGCGGCGTCAGTGCCCCGACTGCGGCCGGCGGTTCACCACCGTCGAGACGGCGAGCCTGTCGGTCGTGAAGCGCTCGGGCGTCACCGAGCCGTTCAGCCGGGCCAAGGTGTTGTCCGGCGTCCGCAAGGCCTGCCAGGGGCGCCCTGTCGGTGAGGACGATCTGGCGCTGATCGCCCAGCGGGTCGAGGAGTCCGTGCGCGCGACCGGCTGCGCCGAGATCGAGGCGCACGAGGTGGGCCTGGCGATCCTCGGTCCACTGCGTGAGCTCGACGAGGTCGCGTACCTGCGCTTCGCGAGCGTCTACCAGGCCTTCGAGTCGCTCGAGGACTTCGAGGCCGCCATCACGCTGTTGCGCGCCGAGCGCGAGCCGACCGGCGTCGAGCCGGCCGCTCAGGACGCCGGCGGCACCCCCTAGTCACCGCTGGTGGCGGCGGAGGGGAAGCCGGCGCCACCAGCGGTCACCACTGACTTCCTGGGCCGGCTCACCCCGAACGACACCACACGAGTCACCACAAGCACAGCAGTTCCAGCAGTCACAGCACGTCACACAGCAGGCAGACAGCAGGGCACCGGCGGCAATACGGCCGCCAGCGGATGCGTTGAACACACAGGCGAGGGGACGACGAGATGACAGAGACCACGAACGGTGCTCGCGCAGGCGCGCGCCGTCCGGGCAAGAGCGGCAAGGGCGTGCGCGTCGAGCGCATCTTCACGACCCCTGGCGTCCACCCGTACGACGAGGTGACCTGGGAGCGTCGCGACGTCGTCCAGCAGAACTGGAAGACGGGCGAGACGATCTTCGAGCAGCGCGGGGTCGAGTTCCCGGACTTCTGGTCGGTGAACGCCTCGACGATCGTCACCACCAAGTACTTCCGCGGCGCCGTCGGCACCGAGCAGCGTGAGCAGAGCCTGCGCCAGCTCATCGACCGCGTGGTGCTCACCTACGTCAAGGCGGGCAAGGAGCACGGCTACTTCGCCGCCGACGAGGACGCGGAGGTGTTCGAGCACGAGCTCACCTGGGCGCTGCTGCACCAGGTGTTCAGCTTCAACTCGCCGGTCTGGTTCAACGTCGGCACCAGCTCGCCGCAGCAGGTCAGCGCGTGCTTCATCCTGTCGGTCGACGACTCGATGGACTCGATCCTGAACTGGTACCGCGAGGAGGGCCTGATCTTCAAGGGCGGCTCCGGCGCGGGCCTGAACCTCTCGCGCATCCGCTCGAGCAAGGAGCTGCTGTCCTCCGGCGGTACCGCCTCGGGCCCGGTGTCCTTCATGCGCGGCGCCGACGCCTCCGCCGGCACCATCAAGTCCGGCGGCGCCACCCGCCGCGCGGCCAAGATGGTCGTCCTCGACGTCGACCACCCCGATATCGAGGAGTTCGTCGAGACCAAGGCGCGCGAGGAGGACAAGATCCGCGTCCTGCGTGACGCCGGGTTCG
>JBQCES010000268.1:0-3748 GCA_051960055.1 Angustibacter sp.
CCAGGTCGGGCGCCGAATCACTGGCGAAGGCACCGTCGAGCGGCTCGAGCGCCTGGGACTCTGCGCACTCAGAAGTCGCTCAGGCGTTTGACGTTGCCCTTGGGGCGCTCTACGCCTTCCTGGAGGCTCACGGTGTAGCCGAGCCTCTCCAAAACCGCCACAGCTTCCTCCGGGGCGTCGCGGATGACCGCCCGGACCTGTTTGCGTCGCCAGTCTTCACGGCCATCACGGAGCCGCTGGCGGTCGGCTGACGTGCTGTCGATGCCGAACTCGGTCACGAGCATCTCCAGAACGTCCTCCAAACACGGACGGAACCGGTGGCCGCCGACCGGAAAGTGGAGGTCCTCCAGCCGGGCCATGTTGTGGCTACTGGCACGGCGCTTGCCTCGCTTCGTCGCGTGGCCCGTGCGAGACATGACGTGAAAGAACGCGTCACGGTGCGCGTGCACCTGGATGTGAGCCGCGGGCATGTCGTCGACGGCGTCTCGGTCGTACTCGTAGCGGAACAGCGGTTCGTTCGACTGGCCATCGGCGAAGACCTTGACCGCCGACTCCTGCACCGCCAGGTAGTGGCCGGGCCCATCGGAGGAGCACTTGTAGGAGACGGTCAACCGGAGTAGGGCCTGGCGCTCGACAGTGAGTGGTATGCCCTCGGACGGGTGCTGGCGAACGGTGAAGCCCTCGTGCCCGTCGTCTTTGCTGATGGCCAGGGATCGGAAAGGGTCGCAAGCGGGAGCGATGGCGCGAACCGTCTCGGTGAGGCTCTCGGCAAAATCGCGCGCCTGATCCTCCAGCGGCGGGAGGCTCACACCGAAAGCAGGTAGTCCAGGTCCTCCAACTCGTCGAGGAGAGCCTGTTCGTCGATGCTCAGGAGATAGGCAGCGGCACGCTCGCGGAAGGCGGCCTCGTCGCCCAGGAGATTGGCGATCTGCGCGCGGCGAGCCTGGGCTTCCGCGACGGTCAACCGCTCAACGATCACTGCGCTCATGGGTGGCCTCCTTTCCACGCCCAGCATAGGGCGGTTGGTAGTGATCCTCACGGTAGGCGTGACCGCTGACAGAAGCCGAGCAGCCGTTGGCTCACCGGCAGGCGCGGTTCTCGCGATGTCACCAACGTCCTATGGCGGCGGGGGCCCTGCCGACAGCCTGTCCCTTGGAGAGTCCGGTCGAGTTCGGGCTCATGGCGACCCGCGACGGCGGCACGTCGCTACAGTGCCGCGATGCAGATGAAGCTCGAGGTCGTGCCCCTGCCCGTCGCCGACGTCGAGCGCAGCCTCGCCTTCTACCGCGACGCCGTCGGCTTCCACCTCGACCACGACGTCTCGCCGGGCAACGGGATGCGGGTCGTCCAGCTGACGCCGCCCGGCTCGGCCTGCTCGGTGGTGTTCGGGGTCGGCCTCGACGACGGGTCCGTGCCGCCGGGGTCGGTGCGCAACGTGCACCTGGTGGTGGACGACGTCGCCGCCGCCCGCGCCGCGGTGGCCGAGCGCGGTGTCGAGGTCAGCGACGTGGTCGACATGGGCGGCGTGAAGTACGCGTTCTTCGCCGACCCGGACGGCAACTCGTGGGCGCTGCAGGAGATCACCTCCCGCGCACGCCCCTGACCGCGCCCGGCGGGCCGTTCGGCCCTGGTGCGGCTGCTCGACCCGAGCCACCGTGGGTCAGGAGGTGTCGCGATGACCTCAGAACCTCAGACCGACGCCCGCAGGTCGCGTGGCCGGCTGCGCGCGTTCGCCGTCGTCCTGTCGGCTGCCGTGGCGGCGGCGTACCTGGTGCTCTTCTTCCTGGTGCGCGCGGCCGAGCGGGGTGAGCCGGAGAACACGTTCGGCGCCTACCTGTTCCTCTTCATCGCCTACGCGGTGACGGCGCTGGCCCTGGCGGTGCGCGACTCGCGGGCGGTGCAGGTGGCCGCCGCCGTGCTGCAGCCGGTGGTGCTCGCGCTCTTCCTGGTGTTCGGCTTCGCGGTGCTCGGGCACGCGGGAGTCTTCGACTACGACCCCGTCCGGCACCTGCACATGCCGCTGTGGGCGGTCGGCATCACGGTCTCCCAGGTGCTGCTGCTCGCGGTCGTGGTGCAGCTGGCCGCCACCGCACCCCCGCGGCCGACGTTCAGCCCTCGACGGCCCTGAGCACGTGGTCGACGCGGTCGCCGGTGTCGGTGGTCGTTGCTAGCGTCCGGCGTCATGGCTGACGACGTCGCGCTGCTGGAGTCCGTGCTCACCAAGACCGAGGCCCTCATCAGCGAGGTGGGGCCCGAGCAGCACCTGCTGCCCACCCCGTGTCCGGACCTCGACGTGCGCCACCTCGTCGACCACCTGGTGGGGTGGGCGCGCGAGTCCGCGCGCCGCCTGCACGGCGAGGAGTCGAGCGAGGACCCGAACACCTACCGCAGCGCCGACCCGGCTCCCGAGTTCGAGCACGCGGCGCAGCGGCTGCTCACCGGCCTGAGGAGCAGCACCGAGCCCGCGATGCCGCCCGGCATGCTGCTCATGGAGTTCATCACCCACGGGTGGGACCTCGCGCGCGCCACCGGCGAGCCGATCACCTACTCGGACGACGAGGCCGAGGCGGCGCTCGCGACCGGTCACCACCTGCTGAAGCCGGAGTACCGCGGCGCGACGTTCGGGCCCGAGGTCGAGCCGCCGGACGACGCCACCGCGGTCGAGCGGCTCGTGGCGTTCCTCGGTCGCGACCCGCGCCGGGACCCGGCCACGCGCTGACACCGGCGTGCGAGCCGACTCGGGCGGGAGCAGGATCGAGGGGTACCCCGACGAGAAGGAGACCCCACCTGTGAGCACCGTGCCCACGATCACCCTCAACGACGGCCGCGAGATCCCGCAGCTCGGCTTCGGCGTCTTCCAGATCGACCCGGCCGAGACGGCGGACGCGACGCGCAAGGCCCTCGAGATCGGCTACCGCCACATCGACACCGCCGAGATGTACGGCAACGAGCAGGGGGTCGGCGAAGCGGTCCGGGCCAGCGGCCTCGACCGCGGCGACGTGTGGGTCACCAGCAAGCTCAACAACGGCTTCCACGAGCCGGACGTCGCCCGGCGGGCGTTCGACGACACGCTGTCGGCGCTCGGTATGGACTACGTCGACCTGTTCCTCATCCACTGGCCCCTGCCGACCCGCTACGACGGCGACTTCGTCTCGACCTGGAAGGTGCTCGAGGAGCTCCAGCGCGACGGGCGAGCCCGCTCGATCGGCGTCTCGAACTTCCAGGTCGCCCACCTCGAGCGGCTGGCCCGCGAGTGCGACGTCGTGCCCGCCGTGAACCAGATCGAGGCGCACCCGTACTTCACCAACGACGAGGTGCGCGCCTACGGGCGCGAACACGGCATCGTCACCGAGGCGTGGTCGCCGATCGCCCAGGGGCAGGTGCTCGACGACGCGACGATCGGTGCCATCGCCGAGCGGGTGGGCCGCACGGCCGCGCAGGTCGTGCTGCGCTGGCACATCCAGCGCGGCGACGTGGTGTTCCCGAAGTCGGTGACGCCGTCGCGGATGCAGGAGAACTTCGAGCTCTTCGACTTCGAGCTCAGCGACGACGACGTCGCGCAGATCACCGCCCTGCATCGCGGCGAGGACGGCCGCACCGGCCCGAACCCCGACGAGTTCGACTACATCCCCGGCTGAGGAACCGCGCTCATGGCGGCCGTGGCCCCCGCGGGCCACCCCCCCCCGCCCGGTGGGGTGGGGGCGGCGGGCGGCGCGCCCCGGGGCGCGGCGCGGCGGGGGGGTGGGGG
>JBQCES010000269.1:0-10182 GCA_051960055.1 Angustibacter sp.
GCAGCGAGGCGCTCGGCCACCTCGGCCTGCACCATCACCAGGCCCGACCGCAGCGACGGCAGGCGCTCGAGCAGGTGCAGCAGCACGGGAACCGAGACGTTGTAGGGCAGGTTCGCCACCAGCGCAGTGGGCGGCGGGCCCGGCACCTCCTGCACATGCAGCGCGTCGGCTGCCACCACCTCGAGGTGGTCGGCGACGTCAGGACGCCGCGCCTGCACCGTGGCCGGCAACGCCTGGGCCAGCAACGGGTCGACCTCGATCGCGACGACGCGCTGCACGACATCGAGCAGCGCCAGCGTGAGCGAGCCCAGCCCGGGGCCGACCTCGACGACGACGTCGTCGGGGCCGACGTCCGCGGCGCGCACGATGCGACGCACCGTGTTGGCGTCGATGACGAAGTTCTGCCCGCGCTGCTTGGTGGGGCGCAGACCGAGCGCATCGGCCAGTGCGCGGACGTCGGAGCCGCCCAGCAGGCCGTCGGCGTTCGTCACGCCGCCACTCTGCCAGACGTCAGCCCGACTCCTGCGCGCGCGACGTCAGTCGAACAGGTGGGAGCCGCAGCCCCACTGCGACGCGCCGCCTCGGGCGTAGAGCATCTTGGCGCGCATGGTCTGCTCGGCCGGCGAGGCGTCGATCGGGTTGCCCGAGCCCCCGACGCGGTGCCACGTGGCGAGCGAGAACTGGTACAGCCCGTAGTAGCCGGCCGGGTTGACCGCGCGCGGGTTGCCGCCGGACTCGCACCTGGCCAGGGCCGCCCAGTTGAGGCCGTCGCTGCTGGTCGGGATCGACGCGGTCTTCGGGGCGCGCGTGCCGACCTTCTGCACCTGGGTCACCGGCTCGGTGACGACGACGGTCGTGACGACCGTGCGGGTGGTGGCCTTGCCGTTCACGTAGGTCACGAGGTAGGTGACCTTGGCGGTGCCGGGCTTGCCCTTGGTGGTGACCTTGGTGGTGCCCTTGTCGAGCGAGCTGGTCTTGGTGGAGCGCGTCGTGAAGGCGAGGGTGCGCGTGGCCTGGACGCGCTTCTGCACGACGCGGTCGAGGCGGATCGAGGCGCCTTCGGTGAGCGGCTTGGTCAGCGGCGCGGAGAGGCGGTCCTTCTCGCCCGGCTCGACACCGACCTCGTCGAGGAGGCCGCCAACCGTGGCGGCGTAGGTGGCGCGCGTCGACTTCTTCCCACCGACGACCAGAGTGACGTCCTTGCGGGTGTCGAGGTCCATCGACAGGCCCTGGCGGCCGAGCGGCAGCGAACGCGACACCGACAGGCGCGCGGAGTCGGCACGCAGCCCGAGCTGGGTCAGGGCGTCGTCGACGCTCAGCGCCGTCGTCCAGAACTCTCGCTCGTGACCGTCGATCGTGACGATCAGCTTGCGGCCGTAACGCACCACGACGTCCGAACCGTCCGACACCTTCGTGGAGGGCGCGGGCGACACGATGTCGTGGCCGCCGACGGTGATTCCCTCGCTGCGAAGCACGTCACCCACCGTGGAACCGAAGGCGTGCACCGAGCGGTGCTGGCCGTCGACCACGAGGTCAACGCTCTTGTCGAAGCTGGTGAAGGCGACGGTGCCGGCCACCAAGCCGGTCAGCGCCAGTCCTTGGACGATGAGTCGAGTGGTGCGTGAGATCACAGCGGTCCAGACGTCGTAGCACCCGCGCACGGTCTCGGTCACGCGCACTCGCCGCTGCGGGCCACGGCATCCAGCTCTCCGAGGCCCTCAACGACGAAGGGCAGGGCCCATGAACAGGACCTGCCCCCGACGTACGCGCTGCCCGAGGTCTTCCCCGACCGCGGCCAACGGGAGCGACGATAACGAGATCGTCACGTCACGCCAAACGCACCGCTCTGACCTGCAACGTTGGCGTGTCGAGTCCGGCTGCGGGCCTTGCCACGCGGCTGATGGGCGTCCGACTGGCGCGCGATGGTCGCGGTGGCGCGCCGGACGGCCTCCTGCGGCACGCCCTGCACGATGTCGCGCAGGAAACCGTAGCGGCGCAACCACTGCGAACGTGCACCGGACGCACGCTCCTCGGTGGCGTGCCACCAGTCGGCGATGTCACCCCACCCTGGCGCGGCGAGCGAGCCACCGAACTGCTGAACCGCTAGTGCCGCAGACAGATTGGCGAAGCCGAGCCGGTCGGCGAGCGGCCAGCCCGCGAGCGTGCCGGTGACGAACGCGGCCGCGAAGACGTCGCCCGCACCCGTGGGGTCGAGCGGCGTCACCGGCAGGGCCGGCACCCACTCCTCCTCGCCGCTCACCGAGTCGACCGCGAGCGCGCCGTGCGCCCCCGCGGTGACGACGGCGATCGGCACGCGGTCGGCGAGCGCGTACAACGCCGCCCACGGGTCGTCGGTGCGCGTGTAGGCCATGGCCTCGACGCTGTTGGGCAGGAAGGCGTGGAAGTGCTCCAGCTGCGAGAGCATCTGCTCCGACCACTCGCCCGTGGGGTCCCACCCGGTGTCGGCGAACAGCAACGTGCCGGCGCTGGCCGCCTTGGCCACCCACGGCTCGAGCTCGGGCCGCAGGTCGACCAGCGTCGCCTGGGCGCGGGGCGGGTCGGCGATCATCGTGCTGGCGTCCTCGGGCGCGGGGTGCCCGTGCGACACCATCGAGCGGTCGAGGTCGACCGACATCGACACGGTCACCGGTGAGTGCCAGCCGTCGTAGCGCTTGGAGCGCGACAGGTCGACGCCCTCCTGCTCACTCAGCGTCGTCCAGTTGAACTCACCGTAGGAGTCGTCGCCGAACGCCGCCGCGAGGGAGGTGCGCAGCCCCAGGCGGCTCGCGGCGATCGCGACGTTCGCGACGCCACCCGGGCACGAGCCCATGCCCTCGGCCCACACCTCGGTGCCCGTGGCCGGGCGCTCGGGCAGGCCGGTGAACACCAGGTCGAAGAACACGGTGCCCGCCAGCAGCAGGTCGAAGTCGACGTCCGGCGGGCGGGTGGCCGCGAGCGGGTCGAAACGACTGCGGGTCAGGTGCTCACCGGTGGGGTGGTGGTCGTTCGCGTGGCGTGGGATGGCTGCGCCTCCGTCCTGTCGGTCAAGCTGCTCGACGGTCCCTGTGCGCGCGGTGGCCCGGCGAGGGAGGATGCGACTCGTGCGTCTGACGATCCTAGGTGGTGGAGGCTTCCGCGTCCCGCTCGTCGTGCGGGCACTTCAGCGGCCCGCGGCGAGCGAGCTCATCGACGAGGTCGTGCTCTACGACTCCGAACCGTTGCGGCTCCGGGCGATCAGCAACGTGATCGCGGGATTCGGAGGATCCGGCCCAGCGGTGCGCCTCGAGACGACGCTCGACGCCGCCCTCACCGGCGCCGACGTCGTCTTCTCGGCGATCCGCGTGGGCGGAGCGGCGGGTCGCGTCGCCGACGAGCGGGTCGCGCTGGCGCTCGGCGTGCTCGGGCAGGAGACCACCGGCCCCGGAGGCATCGCGTTCGCGCTGCGCAGCATCCCCGTGGCCGTCGACGTCGCGCGCCGGCTCGCTGAGCTGTCGCCAGACGCTTGGGTCGTGAACTTCACGAACCCCGCCGGCATGGTGACGCGTGCGATGCAGCAGGTACTGGGTGAGCGCGTCATCGGGATCTGCGACTCGCCGTCCGGGCTCGTGCGCCGGGCGGCCCTGGCCGCGGGGCTCGATCCGGTGGCGGTGCAGGCCGACTACGCCGGGCTCAACCACCTGGGCTGGCTGCGCGCGCTGCGCGTGGACGGCGTCGACCACCTCCCGGCGTTGCTCGCCGACGACGCGGCCCTGGGGTCGTTCGAGGAGGGGCGACTCTTCGGCGCCGACCTGCTGCGGCTGCTGGGATGCGTGCCCAACGAGTACCTCTTCTACTACTACTTCGCGCGCGAGGCCGTCGCCGCCATCCAGCGCGCCGACCACACGCGCGGCGAGTCGCTGCGCGACCAGCAGGGCGAGCTGTACCCGCGGCTGGCGGCCTCGCCGGACCAGGCTGCCGCGCTGTGGGAGGCCGCGCGGCGCGAGCGCGAGGAGGGTTACCTGGCCGAGGCTCGCGCGGACGACGAGTCGCGCGACGAGGCCGACCTCGCCGGCGGTGGGTACGAGCAGGTGGCGCTCGCGGTGATGCGCGCCGTGCTCGCCGACGAGCCGGCCGAGCTGATCCTCAACGTGCGCAACGGTTCTGCGCTCGAGCAGCTGCCTGCCGACGCGATCGTCGAGCTGCCGTCGGTGGTCGACGGACGCGGCGCTCGGCCTCACCCGGCGGCGCCATTCGACGCCCACCAGCTGGGTCTGGTGAGCTCGCTGCGCGCCGTCGAGGACGCGGTGGTCGAGGCCGCGACCACCGGTTCTCGCGCGGCCGCCCTCCGGGCGCTCACCGTGCACCCGCTCGTCGACTCGGCGACCGTGGCCCGGCGGCTGCTCGAGGGCTACGAGGCCGCGCACCCGCAGCTGGCGGCCCTGCTCCACTGACCCCGCGGTCCGCCGTCCGGCCGTGATCATGCACGCCAGCGCACCCACTGGGGAAGATCACTCCACCCGAGAACTGCAACGGGGGCACCCAGCTCCAATAGGACTGGAGCAGGGTGCCCCCGCGCCAAACCTCGGGCGGGTGGTGGGGGCGCTACTTGATGGCGGCGTTGGCGGCCTGCTGCGCCTTCTGGAGGCCGGCCTGCACCGGCGTGCGCCCGGCGAAGATCTCCTTGAAGATCGGCGCGTAGGCGTTCGCACCGTCGCCGAACTTCGGGCCGAACGGCGCGGCGATCGTCTTGGTGCCGCCCGCCTCGCCGAACTGCGACATGTCGACGTTCGCGCTCTTCCAGAAGTCGTAGTACGCCTGCTGCGCACCGGTCACGGCGGGCAGCGCCGCACCGGACTTGCCGACGTACGACGCACCCTCGGGCGAGCCCAGCCACTTCAGCACCTTGACGGTGGCGTCCTTGTGCGGCGTCTTGGCGTAGCCCGCGGCGATGACGCTGTTGACCACGCTGACGCGGCCGGCCGGGCCGGCGGGGATCGGTGCCACGCCCCAGTTGAACTTGGCGCCGTCGCTGATGTTCTTCAGGTTGTAGGTGCCAGACTCGAACATCCCCATCTTCCCCTGGATGAACTTGTCGCGGCTGAAGTCGCCGTTGTCGTTGGTGTCGGACGCCGGCGGGGCCACGTGGTACTTGTTGATCAGGTCGACGAGGTACTGCATCGCCTCGGCGCTCTGGGGCTCGGCGAAGGCGAACGTGCCGTCGTCCTTCTGGAACTGGCCGCCGTTCGACCCGATGAAGTTGTAGTAGATGCCCTGCAGGTCGTTGGCCGCGTTGAAGCCGTACTGCGCCAGCTTCTTCGGGTTGAAGCCGGGCTGGTCGGCGGTCTTGCCGGAGGCGTCCTGCGTCAGCTTCTGCGCCGCCTTGAGGAACGTGTCGGACGACGGGTCACTGGGGTTCCACGTCAGGTTCGAGACGTCGACGCCGGCCTTCGAGACGAGGTCCTTGTTGTAGTAGAGGACGATCCGGCCGTCAGTGAGCGCGGGGACGCCCCACATCGTGCCGTTGCGCGTGTACTGGTCGACCGCCGCCTGCACCCAGCCGGACTTCTCGTCGGGCAGCGCCTGGTCGATGTTCATGAGCGCGCCACTGTCAGCCAGCGCACCGAACGGCGAGCTGTTGACCCAGAAGACGTCGTCGATGTCGCCGCTGGAGACGTCGAGCGGCAGCTTGGTGAAGTAGTCGGCGTACGGCACCAGGTTGAGCTTCACCGTGATGTCGGGGTTCTTCTTGGTGAACTCGGCGAAGGACGCCTCGTAGGCCTTGGCGACCTGGTCGTCCCACAGGCGCACCGTGACGGTCGTCTTGCCGGCGGCGTCCTTGGTGTCGTTGCTGCCGGACGACGACGGCGAGCACGCCGCGGCGCCCAGCGCCAGAAGTGCCGTGGCGGCAACAGCGGTCAGTCGGGTTCTCATGGGCTCCCTCTCATTTGAATCCGGTGATCGTGATCGACCGGACGACGTGGCGCTGGAACGCCAGGAACAGGACCAGCAGCGGCACGATGGCCACCGTCGTGGCGGCCATGACGAGCGTCCAGTGGCCGTTGTACTGCGACTGCAGGTTCGCCGTGGCGAGCGTGAGCGTGCGCCACTTCGGACCGCTGGTGATCACCAGCGGCCACAGGAAGTTGTTCCAGTGCGAGACGATCGTGATGATCGCGAGCGTCGCGAGGATGGGCCGGCTCACCGGCACGATCACGTGCCGCAGCACCTGCAGCGTGTTGCAGCCATCGAGCCGGGCCGCGCTCACGAGGTCCTCCGGGATCGCCCGGAAGTACTCGCGCAGCAGGAAGATCGCGTACGGCGACCCGAACACCTGCGGCAGCACGAGCGCCCAGAACGTGTTGCGCAGACCGGCCTGGGCGAACATCGCGTACAGCGGGATGATCGTCACGATCTGCGGCACCATCAGCGTCGCCAGGTACACCCAGAACAGCGCGTCGCGCCCCGGGAACGACAGCCGCGCGAACGCGAACGCCGCCAGCACCGAGAACAGCAGCTGCCCGACGAGGATGACCACGACGACTTGCGCCGTCACCACCACCGGCGTCACGAAGTCGTACGTGCCACCGAACAGCTCGCTGAAGTTCTCGCCCGTCAGCGGTGACGGCAGCGACAGCGCGGGCTCGGACGCGAACTGCTGCGGCGTCTTGACGGCGGTCATCAGGCTGAGCAGGAACGGGCCGAGGGTCGCCGCAGCCGCCGCGAGCAGGACGACGTACGCCCCGACGTCGCCGAGACGGCTGCGGTGCGGCGTGCGCCGGCCCAGCCCGCTCACGTCGACAGGTCGTACGTCGTGCGCCGGCTGAACCAGCGCTGCTGACCGACGGTGATGACCACCAGCACGGTGAAGAGCACCAGCGCCATCACCGAGGCCTGGCCGATGTTGCGCGACTGGAACGCCTGGTAGTAGATCCGGCCGGCGATGACGTCAGTGACGCCCTCGGGCCCACCTTGCGGCGTCAGCGCGTAGATGGAGTCGAAGACCTGGAAGCTGCTGATGACACCCGTCACGAGCACGAAGAACATGGTGGGCCGTAGCAGGGGCAGCTTGATCCGCCAGAACGTCTGCCACGCGTTGGCGCCGTCGATGCGTGCGGCCTCGATGAGGTGGCCGGGGATGTTCTGCAGCCCGGCGGCGAAGAAGAGCGTGACGTAGCCGACCTGGGTCCACACGGTCACCGCAGCCACCGACGGCAGCGCGAGCGCCGGGTCGGCGAGCCACTCGATGCGGTGCCCGATGATCGCGTTGAGCGCGCCGTCGGTAGGGGCGAGGATCCACCGCCACACGACGCCGAGCACGAGCGGCGCGCAGATCCACGGCAGCACGTAGATCACCCGGAACACCGGTGACCCGGGCAGCCCGCGGGTCAGCAGGCTCGCCGCGAAGAGCCCGAGCACCACCTCGACCGGGATGACCAGCAGCACGAAGACCGCCGTGATCACCAGGGAGCGGCCGAACGCGGCGTCCGTCAGCACCTCGCGCCAGTTCCGCAGCCCCACCCACTGCGCGGCCGAGATGAGGTCCCAGTGGTTCAGGCTCAGCCACAGCACGACGAAGATCGGCAGCAGCAGGAACACGGTGATGCCGAACAGGCTGGGGGCAAGCAGCGCGTACGCCGTGCCGGTCTCGCGCCGTCCGCCGCTCACGTCCACCTCCCTGCCGTCGCGCAACCTTTTGCCGTGGTGCATCCAGGGCGATTCAATACGAGCCGTCCCGGATCGGCGCGTCGGGGGTGCGCGTCAGCGTGTCGCGGGCGACGGGGTGGCGCCCAGCGAGCGCAGGTAGCGGTCGGTGACCCAGCTCTGCAGCCACCAGCCGAGTCGGCCCGAAGCCCGCGCAGGGAGCGTCGTCTCGACCGCGAACGCCCGCACGGTGAAGGTGACGCGGCCGTCGTCCCCGAGCCGGACGACGAACGACTCCTCGCCGCTCTCCGGGTGCCCGGGCAGGGTGCCGTAGGCGAAGCCGGCGACGTCGTCACCGTGCACCACGCGGACGACGCGGCAGGGTGCGCGGACGGCGAGCGGCCCGAGGCCCGCGCTCAGCTCGACCACCGCACCCTCGACGACGTCGGACGCGGCGCGCACCCGCAGGCCCGCCCGCGCCTGCACCTGCCACGCCAGCAGGTCGGCGACGGCGACGTTCCAGACTCCCCGGCCGCGCCCGAGCACGCGGCTGCGCTCGAGGTGGTGGTAGCCGGGCGGCAGCTCGACGGCGAGCGATGCCCCCGCCTGCGGGTAGGTGAGCGGTGCCGCGGCGAGGTCGGCCACCCGAGCGGCGCGCAAGGGCGCGACCCGGCTGGGCCCGGACACCATCAGTCCCAGGGCCCGTAGAGCTTCTCGGCCGTCTCGTCGAGGGCTCGGCACAGCGACGGGACGTCGACGTTCAGCACCTGGGCCATGGCCCGCACCGTGTGGGGCACGAGGTAGCTGGCGTTCGGGCGCCCGCGGTAGGGCACGGGCGTGAGGTACGGCGCGTCGGTCTCGACCTGCAGCTGCCCGAGCGGCGTGACCGCGAGCGCGTCGCGCAGCCCCTGCGCGTTCTTGAAGGTCACCGTGCCGGCGAACGACAGGTAGTAGCCCGCCTCGACGCACCGGCGCGCCATGTCGGCGTCCCCGCTGAAGCAGTGGAAGACCGTGCGCCGCGGCGCGCCCTCCTCCTCGAGGATCCGAAGGACGTCGTCGTGCGCGTCGCGGTCGTGGATCTGCAGCGCGACGTCGAGCTCCTTGGCCAGCGCGATGTGCCGGCGGAACGACTCCTGCTGCACCGCGCGGCCTTCAGGTTCGGTGCGAAAGTAGTCGAGGCCGGTCTCACCGACGCACACGATGCGCGGCCGGCGGGCCAGCTCGCCGATCTCCGCGAGCGCGGCCTCGAGCTCACCCCGCTCGGCCAACCGGGGCGCCTCGTTGGGGTGCAGCGCCACGGCACCGAGCAGGCGCGGCTGGCGCTGCACGAGCTCGACGGTCCAGCGCGCGCTCGGCAGGTCGCAGCCCACCTGGACGGCGCGCGTCACGCCCACCCGCGCCGCGTCGTCGATGAGCCGCACCAGCTCGGCGTCGTCGTCCGGCACGGTCTCGTGGTGCGGCCACGAGTCGCGCGAGGCCGCGCCGATGTCGAGGTGGGTGTGGTTGTCGACGACCGGCAGCGGCAGGGCGTCCGGCAGCGGTGGGAGATCGCTCATGAGGCCGGTTCGCCGCGCAGGCGGGCCAGCTCGTCGTCGATCACCGAGGGGTCGAGCTTGGTGAACACCGGGGTCGGCGGACCCACCGGTGTGCCCGCGACCACGGGCACCGACTCCCAGCGCGGGAAGCCCGTGTAGTCGCCCATGAGCACCGGGTACGCCGGGCCGCCGTCGAGGTCGTCGACCTCGCGGATCTCGGGCATGGGCGAGACCACGCCGGTGCCGCCGAAGATCTCGTGCACCAACTGCGCGCTGAACGGCAAGAACGGCGAGAGCAGCACTCGGCAGTCCGAGATCGCTTGCACCGCAACGTGAAGCACGGTGGCCATTCGCTGCCGGTCGTCCTTGAGCTTCCACGGCGCCTGGTCGGACAGGTAGGCGTTCACCAGCCCCACCACGCGCATCGCCTCAGCCAGCGCGTGCTTCTGCCGGTGCGTCTCGATCAGCTCGCCGACGGTGTCGAAACCGGCTGCGGTGGCGTCGAGGAGCCCCCGGTCGTCGTCGGTGAGCTCGCCGGCCGACGGGATCTCGCCGAAGTTCTTGTGCACCAGGTTGGCCGTGCGGTTGACCAGGTTGCCCCAGCTCGCGACGAGCTCGTCGTTGGTGCGGCGCACGAACTCCGACCAGGTGAAGTCGGTGTCCTGCGACTCCGGTCCGGCGGCGAGCAGGAAGTAGCGCAAGGCGTCGGGCTGGTAGCGCGCGAGCATGTCGCGCACGTAGATCACGATGCCGCGGCTGGAGGCGAACTTCTTGCCCTCCATGGTGAGGAACTCGCTCGACACGACCTCGGTCGGCAGGGCCAGCTTCCCGTACTCCCCCGGGCTGCCCCCGCGCGAGCCCTCCCCGTTGTACCCGAGCAGCTCGGCCGGCCAGATCTGGGAGTGGAAGGTGATGTTGTCCTTGCCCATGAAGTAGTACGACCGCGCGTCGGCCGCCGCCGCCGACCACCATTGCCGCCAGGCGTCGCCGCCCGAGGCGGAACGGCGGGCCCACTCGATCGAGGCGG
>JBQCES010000270.1:0-18211 GCA_051960055.1 Angustibacter sp.
CGAGGCGGTCGCCGCGGAGATGCAGGCGCGCACGGCCGAGCAGCTCTTCAAGGTGCTCGGCGAGCGCAAGGGCGGCGCCATGAAGTTCGGCCAGGCCATGTCGGTCATGGAGGCGGCGCTGCCCGAGGACCTTGCCGGGCCGTACCGCGCGACGCTCACCAAGCTGCAGGACGCCGCCCCGCCCCTCCCGGCCGCGACGGTGCACCAGGTGCTGGCCGAGGAGCTGGGCCGGCAGTGGCGGCGCAAGTTCGCGTCGTTCGACGACAAGCCCGCGGCAGCAGCGTCGATCGGCCAGGTGCACCGCGCCGTCTGGAAGGACGGTCGCGAGGTCGCGGTGAAGATCCAGTACCCGGGCGCCGGGCAGGCGCTGATCTCCGACCTCACGCAGGTGTCGCGGGTGGCGCGCGTATCGGCCGGCTGGGTGCCCGGCATCGACATCAAGCCGATCATGGACGAGCTGATCGCCCGGGCGCGCGAGGAGCTCGACTACACCATGGAGGCCGAGGCCCAGGCCGGCTTCCACGCCGCCTTCGACGGCGACGACAGCTTCGCGATCCCTGCGGTCGTCGCGAACACCGAGCACGTCATCGTCTCGGAGTGGCTCGACGGCACGCCGCTGTCGCGCATCATCTCCAGCGGCTCGCCGCAGGAGCGCGACGCCGCCGCCTCGCGCTACCTCGAGTTCCTGCTGGCCGGCCCGCAGCGCGCCGGGCTGCTGCACGCCGACCCGCACCCCGGCAACTTCCGCATGACGGACGACGCCCGGCTCGGCATCCTCGACTACGGCGCGGTCAACCGGCTGCCCGACGGGCTGCCGGCGCACATGGGCGCCCTACTGGCCCGCGCGCTCGACGGCGACCACGAGGCCGTCGTGCAAGGCCTGCGCGACGACGGGTTCATCAAGCCGTCGATCAGCGTCGACGGCAAGGCGCTGCTGTCATACCTCGAGCCGTTCCTCGAGCCGGCCCGCGAGGAGCGGTTCCGCTTCACCCGCGAGTTCCTGCGCGACCTGTTCGCGCACATCAACGACCCCCGCCGGCCGCAGTGGGGCGTGGGCCTGAAGCTCAACCTGCCGCCGCAGTACCTGCTGATCCACCGCGTGTGGCTCGGCGGCATCGGGGTGCTGTGCCAGATCGAGGGCGAGGTCGCCGTCCGCGAGGTACTGCGCAAGCACCTGCCGGGCTTCGATCCCGAGCCCTGAGCGTCACGGCGCTGGTCACCACCAGGCGGTGTCGAGCTTGGCCTCGATGCTGCGCAGGTGGGTGCGGGCGCAGCGGTCGCACGTCCACACCTCCTGCCCGCGCTCGAGGCCGCTCACCCAGGTGAGGCGCCAGGAGCCGTCGTCCGGTGCGGTGCATCCGCAGACCGCGCAGTGCGGGGCGGTCGGAGAGGTCATGGCTTCGACGCTACGCCGCAGCGCCTGACACTGCCGCTCGTTGGCACGCGCTCTGGATCTAACGTGTAGTGCCGGCGGGGCGCTCGCTCAGCCGATTCCGAGGTAGACGAAGCCCGGGCCCTCGTCGCGGTACGGCACGCCGAGTCCCTCGAGCGCCGGACGCCACGAGCCGGTGCACGCCGGATCGGCCCCCTCGAAACCGTGGTCGGCGGTGAGCACGAAGGTCACGTCGTCGGTGACGCCGAGCCGGTCGAGGTGCTCCAGGAACGCCGAGAGCCGCCGGTCGGCGTCCCGCAGCGCGTCGCGGGCGATCGGTGAGCGCGGACCGCCGCCGTGGTGGCCGGCGTCCGTGACGACGTTCGCCCACCACGTGAGGTCGGGCGCCGTCGCGGGCGACTCCCACAGCTGCAGCACCTGCTGCAGGCCGAGGTCGTCGACCTGCGACCCCCAGTGGAAGTACGCGTCGCGCAGGTGGTCGAGGGTGCTGACGAACCGCGAGGCGAACGGGTCGGGCAGCAGGTTGTCGAGGTCGCCCGAGCCCATGCTCGTGCCGCTGGCGCGGATCACCGCCATCGTCGAGTAGTCGGCGCCGCGGTCGATCGCCTCGTCGACGCTCGCGGTGCGCGGCGAGCCGTCGAGCCGGGCGGGCACGGCGTCGTGCACGAGCTCGAACACCGTCCGGACGCCGGGCCGCAGCCACTCGCTGCTGCGGTGCCAGGTGGTCGCGTCGTTCGGCACCACGCGCTCACCGGTCGCGCGGTCGAAGAACACGTTGCCGAGCACGCCGTGCCGCCCGGGCCCGACGCCGGTGAGGATCGAGGTGTGGTTGGTCAGCGTCACGCTCGGGAAGTGCGCCACCGCTCCCCCGCGCAGCGCCACGCCGTTCGCGAGGAGACGGGCGACGGCGGGCAGGTCGCCGGACTGCGCGAGATGGAGCAGGTCGCCGCAGTGGGCGCCGTCCCACAAGATGCCCACGACCTTGCGGCGTCCGGGGCCGACGTACTCGGTGAGGGGGCGGCCGTCGAGCGCTCGCCCGTCGGCGTCGAGCAGGTCCTCGAGTGGGACGCCTGCGGCCAGGGCCATCGTGGGCCCGACGTCGACCAGCCGGGCGTGGTGGTCGACGGCTCCACGCGGCTCGACGCCGGCACCCGACAGCAGCAGCGGTGCCCGCGACTGGATGACGTCGAGCGACCCGTGCTCGCCGTGGTGGCCGCCCTCGTCAGGGAAGAAGTGGCCGGGCGTGTGCACGATCGCCAGGTCGGGGCTGCGCGTGGGGTCGGCGAACAGCGAGACCAGGCGGTCGTAGGCGTACGGGTAGGCGTTGCGCTCGTTGGGCGGCGAGGCGTCGGCGACCTCACGCTCGTAGGGCAGGAAGGCCATGGGGTCCTCGTCGGCCACGGGATCGGCGCCGGTGACGACCTCATGGCGCCCGTCGGGGTGCAGCCGCACCCGGCCGCGGTGGTTGGCCACCACCGCGACGCGCGCACCGACGTCCCCCTCGCACCACGCGACGAGGTCGACCACGTGGGCCAGCTCGGGGGCGGTGAGCGCGGCGACGGCGCGCTCGCGCAGCTCGGCGAGGTCGGACGGCGGCAGGGGCTCGGCGCTCACGGATGCACCCTAGCGCCCAGCCGCCCCCGACAGCCCGAACGCGCAGACGACGACGGGGGCGCCGCCCTCCTGTCGGGCGGCACCCCCGTCGCGGGTGGTGCGATGACTGCTCGCTGGGTGTCAGCCGGCGAGAAGGCGCAGCCGCAGCTGGACCTGCTCGGCCTGACGACGGGCCCGGTTCGCGTGACGGCGGGCGCGAGCCAGCCGAACGACGTACTGGGCCAGACGCTGACGCTCAGCGTCGGCGAGCCGCGGGTTGAGATGGGCTCGGGCCAGGTCTTCGTGCATGAGCTGTTGCATGTGAGTGCTCCTCAGAGTGGGTCTGGTGTCTCGCTCACCGTGCGCGTCGGACGGCGCGGTGATGGCAGAGGCGGTGATGACAGAGGTGACGTCGAAGGTGTGGGCGGCGGAGATCATGCGGCGACCTCGCACTTGCGGGGGCGGCCACGCGGACGCTTGCGCGCCACGATGGCTCCCTGGACGAGCAGCTGGCCGCCCCAGACACCCCACGGCTCACGACGCTCGAGGGCGCCGTTGAGGCAGGCGGTGCGGACAGGGCAGTCGCCGCAGAGCGACTTGGCGAGCTCGACGTCCGCGGGGAGCTCGGCGAACCACAGCTCCGCGTCGTGGGCACGACACGGGATGGTCGCCGAGTCTGCACGGGCGTCGAGGGTGGGCTCGAGCAGTGCCGTGAGCTGCAACGGTGTCACCTCCATCTGGTGTTGGGGGGTCGAGGCGGCCGGGCGGGGTGCCGCCTGAGCCGGGACGGGGAGCCGGGGCTCTCCGTACGTGTGGAGCGGTCGCTCCGGAGCGAGGGTGCTCATGAGTGGTAGTCGTCCTGCCTGTGGTCGTGGGTGGTGCGTGCTGGCTGGTGGAGCAAGCGGATCGTTGGCGAACACAAAAAGGCCGCGGATCCCGGTGGTCGGGTTCCGCGGCCTGAAGAGCGCCGGTCAGCTGGTGCTAGACCGGTGGACTCCAGATCGTGGTACCCGAGGGGCCGCCCTTGCGGGTGCGCGGCGCCACGTCGACACCGGTGGCGTCAACGAGGCCGGCGAAGGACAGACCGGTCCCCTGGTACGTGGCGCTGATGTCCGCAGAGACCACCCCGGAACGCCGAGAGGCGTGCGGACGCGACAGCGCGCTGCAGGTCTCGATGACCTCCAGCTGGATGCTCATGCTCTCCATCGTGTCCACCTCCGTCTCTTGGCTCGGGGCGCCCATGCGGGCGCGTTGGTTGCGTGCGTATGAGAGTAGGGCACCCCGGGGGGTGGGACAACGCATTTATTTCCGCGAGTTGCGATCCGTTGCGCGAGGGGGGATGCGCTGCAGCCGACCTCGAGCTCTCAGCCCGGCCGCACATGGCTTGAGAACCGTTGCGGCGCAAGGGGTCGCGTCGAACTGGGCATCCGACGCTGTGGCTGTCGCAAGCTCCTTGACGCCACAGCATCGGACACCCAGCCCGACGCTCGGTCACGGCATGGTCGGGTTTACCACCTGGTTGGGCTCATCCGATCGGCGGCCGGCTCATCGCGGGGAGGGAGGTCTAGGGGGTGTCGGAGTCGGCGGGGGCTGCGCTGGCGGCGACGTCGGCGGGGTCGGCGCCGGAGAGGACGGCGAGCACCTGGTCGCCGTAGCGCTCGCGCTTGGTGGCGCCGATACCGGGGATCTGGGCCAGCCCGGCCAGGTCGTCGGGCCGGTTCTCCGCGAGCGCCACGAGCGTGGCGTCGGTGAACACGCCGTACGCCGGCACGCTGGCCGCCGAGGCCACGGCCGAGCGCCAGGTGCGCAGCGCCTCGAAGGTCGCCTCGTCGTACGTCGGCGGGCAGTGGTCGCAGCGGCCGACCTTGCGCTCGCTGCCGGTCATGAGCGGCGCGCCGCAGTGGCGGCACTTCGCCGGGGTGCGCGACCGGCGTCCCCTGCCCGAGCCACCCCGCCCGGACGGCGCCGCCCCGCCCGACGACGCGTCGGCGGCGGGTCGCAGCCCGTCGAGGAACCGCGACGGGTGCCGCGTCGCCCGACCACCCGGCGTCCGGGCGCGGGCCCACGACACGTGCAGGTGCTCTCGGGCGCGCGTGATGCCGACGTACAGCAGGCGGCGCTCCTCCTCGACCGCCTCCTGCCCGTCGGCCATCGAGATGGGCATGAGCCCCTCGGACATGCCCGCGAGGAACACGGCGTCCCACTCCAGGCCCTTGGCCGAGTGCAGCGAGGCGAGCGTGACGCCCTCGACGGTGGGTGCGTGCTGCGCCGCCGAGCGCTCGTCGAGCTCGGCCACCAGGTCGGCGAGGGTGGCACCGGGGCGCGCCGCCTCGACCTCGTCGGCCAGGCCCGCGAGCGCCTGCAGCGACTCCCACCGCTCGCGCACGGCACCGCTCTGACTCGGCGGCTGAGCCGACCACCCGCCACTCACCAGCACGTCGCGCGCGGCCTGGCCGAGGGCCGTGTCGGTGTCGCCCGCTCGGGCCGCACCGCGCAGCAACATCACGGCCTCGCGCACCTCGCGGCGGCTGAAGAACCGCTCGCCGCCGCGCAGCACGTAGGCGATGCCTGCCTCGGCGAGCGCCTGCTCGAGCGGCTCGGACTGGGCGTTGGTGCGGAACAGCACCGCCACCTCGCTGGGCCGCACACCCTGCGTGACGAGCTCGCCGACGCGCCGGGCGATGCCGGCGGCCTCGGCGACGTCGTCGTCGTAACCGGTGAACGTCGGCTCGGCCCCGGCCGCACGCTGCGCGATGAGCTCGACCCGGGCGCGCCGCTGCGCCGCCGGCACGCGGTCGAGCAGCTGGTTGGCGAGGCGCACCACCTGCGGCGTCGAGCGGTAGTCGCGCACGAGCCGCACGACCTTGGCGCCCTCGTGCCGCTGCGGGAAGTCGAGCAGGTAGCGCGGGCTCGCGCCGGTGAAGGAGTAGATGGTCTGGCTGGCGTCGCCGACCACGCAGACGTCGTGGCGACCACCGAGCCAGAGGTCGAGCAGCCGCTGCTGCAGCGGGCTGACGTCCTGGTACTCGTCGACCACGAAGTGGCGGTACTGGCGGCGCACGGTCTCGGCCACCTGCGGGTGGTCCTGCAGCACCCCGGCCGTCACGAGCAGGACGTCCTCGAAGTCGATGACGCCGCGCTCGCCCTTGACCTCCTCGTAGACCGCCAGCACGCGGGCCATCGCGGTGGCGTCGAGCCCGGCGGGGTCGCGCCCGGCCCGGCGCGCGGCCGGTGCGTAGGTCTCGGGGGTCAGCAGGCTCACCTTGGCCCACTCGACCTCGGCGGCCAGGTCGCGCACCGCGGTGCGGTCGAGCTGCAGCCGCAGCCGCGAGCCGGCCTCGGCCACCAGTCCGGCCTTGTGCGGCATCACCTCGGGCGCGGCACCCCCGATGACCTGCGGCCAGAAGTAGTGCAGCTGGCGCAGGGCCGCCGCGTGGAAGGTGCGCGCCTGCACGCCGGCGACCCCGAGGTCGCGCAGCCGCGAGCGCATCTCGCCCGCGGCACGCGCGGTGAAGGTGACGGCGAGCACCTGCTGCGGCGTCATCACACCCGCGTGCACGCCGTAGGCGATGCGGTGCGTGATGGCCCGCGTCTTGCCCGTGCCGGCACCCGCGAGCACGCACAACGGCCCGGCCAACGAGGTCGCGACCTCACGCTGCTCTGGGTCGAGCGCGGCGAGCACGGCGTCGGCGGAGGCGCGCAGGGCGGTGGGCTGGCTCATCACCGACCATCCTCGCACCGGCGTCCGACACCCTCGCCCCACCGTCCACAGCCCGTGCGGGAAGATCCCGACACCACCCGCCGTTGACGCGGTTGAACGTTCACCCAGCCGGCTGCACCCAGCCGCCACCCGTGAGGAGCCGCATGTCTGCGACGACGCCCCCGCCCGCCGACACCATCACGATGTTCTCCACCACGTGGTGCGGGTACTGCCGCCGCCTGAAGACGCTGCTCGACCGCGAGGGCATCGGCTACACCGAGGTCAACATCGAGACCGACCCCGAGTCGGCGACGTTCGTCGAGCAGGCGAACGGCGGCAACCAGACCGTGCCCACCGTGCTCTTCCCCGACGGCTCGGTCGCCACGAACCCCTCGCTCGACGAGGTCAAGGCACGGCTGGAGTCCGCAGCCTGAGACCGCTCACCCCCGAGGCCCTCGCCACCGCCGTCGCGGAGCACGCCGCCACGCTCGTGCCGGCCGCCCGCGACGGCGGTTTCGGCGTCCGGGTAGGTGTCGACGGGTGCGTGCCGGACGACGGCGCGGCGCTCGCCGACGCCGTGGCCGACCACCTGCTGGGCCGGGGCCTCACGGTGGCCCGCGTGCGCCAGCGCGACTTCTGCCTGCCGCGCTCGCAGCGGCTGGAGCACGGCCCGCGCGACGCCGACGCGCTGTACGACCACTGGTACGACGACGGCGCGCTGCGGCGTGAGGTGCTCGACCGGGTCGGGCCGCAGTCCGATGACCCCGACGGGCCCAGCTGGCTGCCGACCCTGCGCGACCCCGACACCGACCGCTCGACGCGCGCGGCGCGCCAGGCCGCGGCGCCCGGCACCGTCGTGGTCGTCGACGGGCGCTTCTTGCTGCGCTGGGAGCTCGCCGACGCGTTCGACGTCAGCGTGCACCTCGCGACCTCGCCCGCCGCCCAGGAGCGCCGCCTCGACGACGCCGACGAACGCGCGCGGGCGCTGCCCGCCTGGGCGCGCTACCTCGCTGAGACCGACCCGGCGGCCCGGGCCGGCTTCGTCGTCCGGTACGACCACCCGGCCCGCCCCGCGCTGCAGCACTCCCCCTGACCGCACCTCTTCGAAGACTCGGGGTCAAGGCGGAGCTCATGACCCCGAGTCTTCGAAGAGGTGCGGGGTCGGGCCGTGCTGCGGAGGGGCCGCTAGGAGGACGGGGCGTCGGGCAGGCGCTCGCCGTACCAGTGCTCGACCAGCGCGCGCGAGATCGACACCCGCGGTGACAGTCCCACCACGCCGGAGTCGACCGCCTCGCGCAGCTCGGCCCGCGTGAACCAGCGCGCCTCGGCGATCTCCTCGCCGTCGGGCCGGACGTCGGTGCCGAGCGCGTGCGCCGTGAAGCCCAGCATCACCGACGACGGGAACGGCCACGGCTGGCTGCCCCGGTAGGCCACCGCACCGACGGCGAGCCCGACCTCCTCGAGCACCTCGCGGCGCACCGCCGCCTCGAGCGACTCCCCCGGCTCGACGAAGCCCGCGAGCGTCGAGAACCGTCCGGACGGCCAGCCGACGTGCCGGCCGAGCAGCAGGCGGTCGTCGTCGTCGACGACGGTCATGATCACGGCCGGGTCGGTGCGCGGCCAGTGCTGGCTGCCGTCGGCGGTGCAGCGCCGCACGTACCCCGCCTCGACCACTTCGGTCGGCGCGCCGCAGCGCGGGCAGTACCGGTGCGCGTCGTGCCAGTTGAGCACGGCGACCGCCTGGACGACGAGGCCGGCGTCGACCGGGTCGAGCGCCATCGCGAGGGTGCGCAGGCCCGGCCACGACGGGTCGTCGTCGTCCGGCGCCTCGTCGTCGGTGCGGCCCACCGCGAGGTGCGCGACGCCCTCCTGTTCGCCGAGGAACACGCCGAGCCGCGGCGCGTCGGCCGGGTCCGGCGCTCGCCAGCGCAGCCGGTCGTCGGCGCCCTCGGCCAGCTGCGCGCGGCCGCGCGACACCTCCACGACGCGCGTCGCCGGGTCGGCCAGCAGCTCGGCCACGAGCGTCGGGCTGCGGCGGGCGGCGACGCGGTCGTCGACGGCGCGGGTGAGCGCCAGCTCGGGCAGGTCGAGCGAGCCCTGCTCGCTGGGTGAACTCACACCCCGCACGCTAGCGAGCGCCGCCGGCGACAACACGCCGGGCCGCCCCGATCCGGTCGGCCACCGCGGGCCCCACTGGCTTACCGTGAACGCGTGACCCGCACGGACCTGCAGCTCGCTGCCCTCGCCAGCGCCGCCGTGCCCGGGCTCGACCCGGTGTCGGTGGAGCCGCCGGAGGTCGACGGCATGGACTTCGACGTGGCGGTGGTCACCGACGACCAGCAGCGCCGCTGGGTGGTGCGCGCGCCCCGCCGCACGGCCGCAGCCGTGGCGCTCGACGTCGAGACGCGGCTGCTGCCGCTCATCGGCCGACACCTGCCGGTGGCCGTGCCCCAGCCGGCCGGCCGCGCCCCGCTGCCCGACGGCGGCGAGTGCCTCGTGCACCCCTACCTGCCGGGGCGTCCGATCCGCACCGAGGAGCTGGCCGCCTGGTCGGCGCTCGCCGCGCAGGTGGGCCGGGCGATCGCCGCGCTGCACGAGATCGACCCGCGCGCGCTCGACGACGCGGGGCTGCCGACGTACACGGCTCAGGAGTACCGGCTGCGCCGGCTCTCGGACGTCGACCGCGCGGCGCAGACCGGTCACGTGCCGGCGTCGCTGCTGGCCCGGTGGGAGAAGGCGCTCGAGGACGTCTCGCGCTGGCGGTTCGTCCCCACGGCCGTCCACGGCGACCTCGCGCCAGAGCACGTGCTGGTCGACCGCGGCGCGCTCAGCGGCGTGATCGACTGGGGCGAGGCGGCGGTGGCCGACCCCGCCGACGACCTCGCGTGGGTGGCGGTGACGGCGGACGACGACGGCGTCGACACCGTGCTCGAGGCCTACGCGATGGGCCGCAGCGAGGCCCCCGACCGGCACCTGCTCGACCGGGCGCGGCTGGCCAGCGAGCTGGCGCTCGCCCGCTGGCTGCTCGGTGGCGTGGCGGCCGACGACGCCGACGTCGTGGAGCGCGCGAGCCGGCACCTGCGCGAGCTCGCCGAGCGCGTCGAGGCCGAGGCCTGAGCCACGTGCGCGTCGCGACGTTCAACCTGTGGTCGGGCCGCTCGCTGCCGCCTCGCGACGCCGGCACCGCCCTCGCCGCACCGGCGGTGGACGGCGACCGGCTGGCGCGCTCGGTGGCGTCCCTGGTCGAGCTCGGGGTCGACGTCCTCGCGGTGCAGGAGGTCGACCACGGCCAGGAGCGCAGCGGCGGCGTCGACCAGCTCGCGGCCGTGGCCGAGGCGTTCGGGGCGACGCACCACCGCTTCGCGCCGACGCTGACCGGCGTGCCGGGGCCGGCGTCGGGGTGGCAGGGTCTGGAGCGCGGTCAGCACGAGGCTCACCCGGCGGCCGGTGGGCGTCCGGCGTACGGGATCGGGCTGGTCTCGCGGCTCCCCGTGCTGGCCTGGCGCGTACGGCCGCTCACCGGATCGCGCGCCGTGCTGCCGATGCTGCTGCCGCAGGTGCCCGAGGACGGCTCAGGCGCCAAGCCCCCGCGCGTGATGTTCGTGCCCGACGAGCCGCGGGCCGCGCTGGCCGCGGTGGTGCAGGGGCCGCACGGTCCGGTCACCGTCATCTCGACGCACCTGTCGTTCGCACCGCTCGCCGCGCGCCGTCAGCTGCGGGCCGTGACGCGGTGGGCGCGCTCGCTGCCCGGCCCGCGCGTGCTCGCCGGTGACCTCAACCTGCCCGGACCCGTGCCGGCGTGGCTGACGGGGTGGACGGCGCTGGCCCGCACAGCCACCTACCCCGCGCTCTCGCCGCGGCTGCAGCTCGACCACCTGCTCACCGACGGTCCGACGCCGGCCGGCGGTTTCAGCCAGGCGCTGTCGCTCGAGGTCTCCGACCACCTGGCGCTCGTCGCCGACGTCGGCCCCTGACCTCCTCGCCACCGCCCCCTCGACGCAGGGGGTCAGGGCGTGTAGCGGCCGCGGACCCAGTCGGCGACCGTGGTGGCGAACGGCGTCGGACCCATCACCCCACCCTGCACGCCCCACACCAGCGCGTAACCGTGGCCACCGTCGGCGCTCACGAACCGCTTGGTCTGCGCCGGGACCCGGGGTAGCGCGCGCTGCAACGTGTCGTGGCCGGTGGGGTCGTCCGAGCGGCTGACGGCGATGAGCGTCGGCACGCGCAGCCGCGGCAGTGAGCGCGTGGTGTGCGTGCCCGGGTAGTCGACCGGGCCCGACAGGTCGACGACGGCGTCGACGTCGAGGGCGGCGGCCGCGTCGAGAGCCACCGAACCACCGAGCGAGGCGCCGACCACGACCACGCGCTCCGCGCCGTGGGCGCGCAGGTAGTCGACCACCACCTTCACCTGGCGCACGGAGTCGTCGTCCAGGCTCTCGGCACAGCGGGACGTGCCGTAGCCGCAGAGGTCGAGGCCGACGGCGCGCAGGTGCTGGGCGTCGGCCAGCCAGGCGCCGTACGGCCACCAGCCGCAGAAGCCGCCGCCGTTGGTCTGGTGCAGCAGCACCGCTGCGGTCGCACCCCGGCCGACGTCGAACGCCGTGAGCACCGACCCCGCAGAGGCCTTGAGCCGCAGCAGGCGCGCGTCGGGGGCGTCGTCGCCACCGCAGCGCAGGCTCACGGCCGAGCGGCGCCCGGACGACGTCGGGCTCGACGGTGTCGGGCTCGACGGTGTCGGGCTTGACGTCGTCGGGCTGGGTGAGGCGGTAGGGGCACTCGTCGCGCTGCTCGGGCCGCTCGACGGCGCCCGACCGGCGGTGTCGTCGGCGCTGCCCGCCGTGCACGCCGCCAGGCCGACGGCGAGGATCACCGCAGTCCAGGCATATGTCAGTCTTGACATAGCGGTACCGTAGCGGACGTGACGACGCTGGGCTACGCGATTCTCGGACTACTCGCCGACGGCCCCCGGACGGGCTACGAGATCGCCCGCCGGATGGACACGCCCATCGGTTACTACTGGACGGCCCGGCACAGCCAGATCTACCCCGAGCTCGCCCGCCTGGAGGCCGACCACCTCGTGCGGCACGAGGTCGTGCCCGGCCCGGGCCCGCGTGACACCAAGCGGTACACGCTGACCCGGGCCGGGCGCACGACCCTTCGGCAGTGGGTGGCCTCACCCCTGCCGCCGCAGCCCGAGCGCTCGGAGCTGCTGCTGCGCACCCGGTGGCTGTGGCTGACCTCCCCCGAGCAGGCGGCGGACTTCCTGCGCACCGTGCGCGCCGAGCGCCAGCGCCGGCTGGAGACCTACCGCGAGGAGGAGCGCCGGGTGCACAGCTCCGCGGGCACCTCGGACGAGCTCGCCGACCCCACGACGGCCGCCTTCTGGCGCCTCGCGACCATCACCAACGGCCTGTCGTACGAGGAGCACCTGGTGCGCTGGTGCGACCAGCTGCTGGCGGCCCTCACCGCTGCACCGGCTCGCTGACCGGGTCGTCCGAGCCGGGCGAGCCGGTCGAGCCGGTCGAGTCGTTCGAGCCGGTCGAGCCGGTCGAGCGGGTGGCCCGCAGCGACCACACCACCGACGTCCCGACGAAGAGCGCCACGACACCGAGCGACAGCAGCGTCGGCACCTTGACGTCGACCGCGAGCAGCAGCATCTTCACGCCCACCCACACCAGCACGAGCGACAGGCCCGTCTTGAGGTAGACGAACCGGTGCATGAGGTCGGCGAGCAGGAAGTACATCGCCCGCAGGCCCAGGATCGCGAAGGCGTTGGCGGCGAAGACGAGGAACGGCTCCTGCGTGACCGCGAAGATGGCCGGCACCGAGTCGACGGCGAACACCAGGTCGGTGCCCTCGACGACGAGCAGCACCACGAGCAGCGGCGTCGCCACCCAGCGACCGGCCTGCCGCACGACGATCCGAGCGCCGTGGTAGTCCGAGGTGTGCGGCACGGCCCGGCGCTGCCACCCGACGATCCGCGACCCCTCGATGTCGGCGTGCTCGTGACGGTGCCGCAGCATGCGCACGCCAGTGATGACGAGGAAGGCGCCGAAGACGTACAGCACCCACGAGAAGCTGCTGATGAGCACCGCACCGAGCGCGATCAGGGCCGCCCTCATGACGAGGGCACCGACGACGCCGAGGAAGAGCACGCGGTGCTGGTACTCGCGCGGCACGGCGAACGCCGAGAAGATCACCGCCCACACGAACACGTTGTCGACGGCGAGGCTCTTCTCGATCACGTAGCCCGAGAAGTACTGCACCGACGCCTCGCCGCCGAGGGTCAGCCAGAGCACACCGCCGAACACCAGGGCGACGGCCACCCAGACCCCCGACCACACCGCGGCCTCGCGCACGCTGATGACGTGCGCCCTGCGGTGGGCGAACAGGTCGATGGCGAGCAGGGCGAGGATGACGGCGACGACGGCCAGCCAGGCCCACCAGGGAACGAGCACGAGCACACCTCCGGTCAGTGACCGAGGTCTCGCCCGCCGCCGAAGCGACCCGCACGCCGGGCTTCGTCGGTGAAGCCGTACTGACGACGTGCGGTGCTGGGGTACTCCCCTCGCAACCTATGCTGAGGCACGCACCGCCGGCCCGGCAAGCCCGTGCGCCGCAACCGCTTCAGCTCGCGCCGGCGTCGAGGCCGCGCAGGAGCGCCACGAGCTGGGCCTCATCGAGCAGGTCGGCCGGCCGCACGGTCTCCCCGGTGCTGACGTAGCAGAAGGCCGCGCCGATCCGCTCGAGCGGTACGCCGTGCAGCCGGTGCCAGGCCAACCGGTAGGCGGCCAGCTGCACCGCCCGCGACCTGGCCGCCGTCCCGGTGGGCGGCGCACCGGTCTTCCAGTCGACGATGTCGACGCCGCCGTCGTCGCGCGCGAAGACCGCGTCGACGCGTCCGCGCACCACCGTGCCGTCGACCGGCGTCTCGAGCGGCACCTCGACGGCCACGACCCGCCGGTGCGCCCACTCGGTGGCCAGGAAGCGCTCGATGAGCTGCGCGAGCTCGTCGTCGTGCGCGGCGTCCTCGTCGGCCGCGCCCGGCAGGTCGAGCAGGTCGACCATCGCGGCCGCACCGAGGTAGCGCTCGACCCAGGCGTGGAAGGCGGTGCCGCGCCGGCCGGCCGGGTGTGGCTGGCGCGGCATGGGGCGGCGCAGGTCGAGCGCGAGCGCACGTGGGTCGTCGGCCAGCCGGACGAGCCGCGACGCCGACACGTGCGTCGGCAGCGCGACGACGGCTCCGCGGTCGCGGCTGGCCGCGCGCTCGGCCAGCAGCAGCTCGATCTCGGCGTCGAGCCGCTGCCAACCCGCACCCTCGACGACGGCACCGGCAGCGCTCTCGGACCCCTGCGCCGCGGCGGCCCGCACCAGGTCGGCCCCCTGCTCGACGGCGGCCCGACGCTCGCCGAGCGGGTCGAGCGGCCAGGTCGTGGGTCCGAGCGCCTCGTCGGGTGGCTTGCCCTCGCCGTCCGGTGGCACGGCGCAGACCTGGCCCACGCGCACCCCCGGCGCGACGTGCGCCGCGACCGTGTCGTCGCCGACGTGCAGCCCCGGCACCAGCTCGGTGAGGAAGCGCGAGGCCAGCCGCGGCGTCAACGTGGTGCCCCACACGTGGCTGGTGAGGAGCAGGTGCGCGCGGGCGCGGGTGACCGCCACGTAGACCAGGCGCCGCTCCTCGGCGAGCTCGTGCTCGCCACCGCGTCGGTAGAAGGCCTCGAGCTCGGCCCGCAGCGCCTTCTGGTCGGGTGCGGCCGACCAGCGCACGTCGGGCAGGCTGGCACGGTCGCCGCGCAGGGCGTACGGCACCGTGCCGAGCGTGGCGAGCCAGCCGCGGTCCTTCACCTCGCCGAGCAGCCACCCGGACCCGTCGGGGCGCGGCCGCGCGTTGTGGCTCGGGAACGCGCCCTCCACCAGCCCCGGCACCGCGACGACGTCCCACTCCAGTCCCTTGGCGGCGTGGATGGTCATCACCTGCACGACGTGCTCGTCGACGTCGACCTGGCCCGGCTCGAGGCCGTGCTCCTGCTCGTCGGCGGCCTCCAGCCAGGCGAGGAACGCGCCCAGCGTCGGCCGCTCGGCCGTGCTCTCGAAACCGGCCGCGACGTCGGCGATGGCGTCCAGGTGCGCGCGGGCCTGGGCGAAGCCGACGTCGGCACGGCTGGCGACCTCGACGTCGAGCAGCAGCGCGCGCTCGGTCTCGGCGACCAGCTCCGGCAGCGGCAGGTGGGTGCGCCGCCGCAGACCACGCAGCAGCCCGGCCAGGCGCTGCAGGCGGGGCACTGCGGCGGCTGAGAGCTCACGGCCCTGCGGGTCGCTCCAGCCGGGTGCAGGCAGCTCGTCCAGCGCCTCGGCCAGGCTCGCGGCGTCGTCGTCGCTCTCGGCCGCCGAGCCGGGAGTGCGTCCACCGGAGCGCCGCCGCTGCAGCTCGCGGGCCCACGCGCCCAGGGCGGTGAGGTCGTGGGCGCCCAGCCGGCACGTCGGGCCGGTGAGCAGCCGCATCAGGTGGTCACCGCGCGTTGGGTCGTGGACGACGCGCAGCGCGCTCAGCAGGTCGGCGACCTCGGGGGTCGACAGCAGGCCACCGAGGCCCACCACCTGGTAGGGCAGCCCCGCGCGCAGCAACGCCGCCTCGACCTGCGGGAACTGCGACCGCTTGCGGCACAGCACCGCGGCCGAGCGCCCCGGTGCGGGTCGGCCGTCGGGGCCTAGCCATCGCGCGGCCACCCACTGGGCCACCGCGTCGGCCTCGACGGCGCTGGTCTCCAGCGCCCGCACCTCCACCTCACCCGGCCCCGCGCCGTCGCGCCGGCGCAGCGGCTCGACGTCGACCCGGGTCTGCCGCTGCAGCGGGCCGGCCAGCACGTTCGCGACGTCGAGCACGAGCTCGTCGTTGCGCCAGCTCGTCGACAGCGGCAGCACCGGCGCGGGCTCGCCGGACGCCGTCCGGAACCTCTCGCGGAACGCGTTCAGGGTGTCGGCGCTCGCGCCCCGCCAACCGTAGATCGACTGGTGCGGGTCGCCCACCGCCGTCACGGCGTGGCCATCACCGAACAGCGACTCGAGCATCACGAGCTGGGCGTGGCTGGTGTCCTGGAACTCGTCGAGCAGCACGGCGCGGTACTGCTGGCGCAGCGCGGCGCCGACGTCCGGCAGCTCGCGCGCCAGACGGGCCGCGAGCGCCAGCTGGTCGCCGAAGTCGAGCGCCTCGCGGTCGCGCTTGGCCTGCTGGTAGGCGCGCACGAGCGGCACCAGCTGGCGGCGCGCGGCGAGGTTGCCCAGCAGCGCGGTGACGTCGGCGTACCGCTTGTCGGGTGCGCCGGCCCGGCTGGGCGTGGCGTCGCTGTAGGGGAGCGCCTCGACCCGCTCGATGACCTCGGCGAGGTAGGCGTCGACGTCGGCGAGGTCGACCAGGTGCTCGGCTGCCTCGCCGGCGAGGTCGAGCACGGCGGTGACGACGGTCGAGACGGCGTAGTCGACCGCCCCCATGTCGCCCGACCACCGCTCGACGACGTCGGACGCGAGCTGCCAGCAGGACGCCTCGGTGAGCAGTCGTGACTCCGGCTCCACCCCCAGACGCAGGCCCTGCTCGCGCACGAGGCGACCGGCGAAGGAGTGGTACGTGGCGACCGTGACGTCTAGGTCGACGGCGGGGCTGCTCGCCTCGGCGGCGTTGGTCTCGGTGACATCGGCCTGCTGGGTGGCATCGGCCGGCTCGGGCGTCCAGAGCCCCGCACGCCGCAGGGCCCGCAGTCGGCTGCGCACCCGCTCGCCCAGCTCGGCCGCGGCCTTGCGGGTGAAGGTGAGGCCGAGCACCTCGCCGGGCGCGACGTCACCCCCCGCGACCAGCCACACGACGCGCCCCGCCATGGTCTCGGTCTTGCCTGAGCCGGCGCCCGCCACCACGAGCAGCGGGCTGAGTGGCGCCTCGATGACAGCGACCTGCTCGGGCGTGGGGTCGGGCTTGCCCAGCGCACGAGCGATCTCGACCGCGCTCGGGCGGCTCATGAGGTCACCTGCCGACCCTCGGGCCGCGCGGGGCACGAGCTGCGCACCGGGCAGCGGTCGCACAGGTCGTTGACGGTGGCGACGAACTGGTGCTGGGCCATGCCGTGCGCCACCCGGTCGAGCAGCTCGACGGCCCACCCGCCGTCGTCGGGCAATGCCTCCTGGCGCTGCACCTTGGGCTTCTTCTCGGTGCCTCCCAGCTGCACCAGCGCCGCCCCGGCGACCGGCACACCCGGCGCCTGCTCCTCGAAGGCTCCCGCCAAGCCGAGCAGCTGGTAGGTGCCGAGCTGGGGCTGCTCCGGCAGCTCCTTGGCGACGGGTGCCTGCTTGCCGGTCTTGAGGTCGATGACGTGCAGGCCGGAGTCGTCGCGCTCGAGCCGGTCGACCCGGCCGACCACGCGCGCCTGCCCGTGCGGCAGGTCGAGGACGACGTCGACGTCGAGCTCGCTCGCCACCAGCTCGCGAGCGCCGGCGAGGTAGTCGGCCAGCTTGCGCACCACGCGCTCGGCGCGCTCGCGTTGCACGTCGCCGGCGAAGCCCTCACCCCACCCGAGCACGTGCCAGCGGCGGCGCAGCTCGGTCAGCAGGGTCTCGGCGTCGGCGTCGGGTAGCTCCTCGGCGAGCGCGTGCACGAGCGTGCCGAGGCCTTGCGACGCCGAGGTGGGAGCGGTGCCGCCCGCAGCGGTGAGCAGCCAGCGCAGCCCGCAGCGCTCGAAGGCCTCGACCTTGGACGGCGAGACGCGCACCGGGCCGTCGGTGGCGAGCGGGCGGTCGTCGGTGAGCTCGGCCACGCCGTACCAGTCGTCGGGGTGCGCACCCGGCACGCCTGCGGCAGCGAGCCGGGCCAGGCGGCGCGCGGCCGCGGCGGCTGCCGGTCCACTGCCGCACACCTGTTGGCGGAGCCGGGCCACGACGCCCGCGAGGGTGAGGGGGTGCGTGGGCAGCGTGATCGTGCGCACGCCGTCGGCGTCCCAGCCGGTCGCCGGCAGCGCGTCGGGAGGCGGGTCGACGAGGTCGACGAACGGCGACGGCTGCTCGTCCTCGTCGCGCACGGCGGTGACGAGCAGTGTGGTGCGCGCCCGGCTCACCGCCACGTGCAGCAGGCGCGTCTCGTCGTCCCGCACGGCCAGCAGGTCGGAACGCAGCGACGGCTCCCGGCCCGCCAGCACCTCGACCAGCCGCTCGGCCCCCAGCAGCGAGCCACGCAGGCGCAGGTCGGGCCACACGCCGTCCTGGACGCCCGCGACGACGACGACGTCCCACTCGCGCCCGGCAGCGGCGGCCGGCGTGAGCAGCGCGACGGCCTCACCGGATGCGCGCTCGGCGAGCGTGTCTGCGGCGACGTCCTGGCCGCGCAGGTACTCGATGAACTCGCGCGCTCCGGCCTGCGGCAGGCGGTCGACGAAGCGCGTGGCAGCGTCGAACAGCGCGACGACGGCGTCGAGGTCACGGTCGGCACGGGCTCCGGACGCTCCACCCGACAGCGCCGCGCGCTGCCACGGCCCGGCCAGACC
>JBQCES010000271.1:0-8132 GCA_051960055.1 Angustibacter sp.
TGTACGTCAGCGCGTCGAACAGCGTCTCGTTGTCGTGCGCGTCGACGTAGCTGATGACCTCGTCCGGCTGGTCGGCGTAGCCCGCCGGCTGGCCGTTGTAGTCGACCTGGTCGCCGCGCACGACGTCACCGGACGACGCACGGAACCGATAGGCCCGCAGGTTGCCGGCCATGCCGAGCTCGACGAGGTCGGTGGCGTGCGCGAGCGTCGCGGCCTGCTGGGTCGCGTCACCGTTGACCGCCGCGCCGTTGGGGTCGCCGGCCAGCCCGCTGCCGAGGCCCTGGATGCGCGGGTCCTCGTCGAACGGGCCGCCGCCGCGGACGGCGTCGCGCAGCCGGTCGCTGAACGTGCCGATGCCGGTGCCGCCGAGCTGGCCCTGCGTCGCCTGGTAGAAGCGCGCGTTGTCGGCCACCTCGCCGAAGTTCCAGCCCTCGCCGTACAGGTAGACGCTCCTGCCGTCGACGCCGTCTCGGCGCAGCGTCAGCGCGTCGAGCGCGTGCCGCACCGCGAGCATGTTGTCGCGGGAGTGGTGACCCATGAGGTCGAACCGGAAGCCGTCGACCCGGTAGTCACGGGCCCACATCACGACCGCGTCGACCATCATCTTCTCGGCCATGGCGTGCTCGGTGGCGACGTTCTGGCAGCAGGTCGAGGTCTCGACCTCGCCGGTGCTGACGTTCAGCCGGTGGTAGTAGCCGGGCACGATCTTGTCGAGCACCGACGTGTCGGCCTGGCCGGACGCCGAGGTGTGGTTGAACACCTGGTCGAGCACGACGCGCAGCCCGTCGGCGTGCAGCGCGCCCACCATGGTGCGGAACTGCGCGACCCGCGGCGCGCCGTCCGGGTCGGTGGCGTACGAGCCCTCGGGCGCCATCCAGTGGTACGGGTCGTAGCCCCAGTTGAAGGCGTCGTCCTTCGCGACGGCGGTGACGCACGCCTGCTGCTGCTCGGAGTCCGGCGGCATCGAAGCGAGGTCGCAGTCCGGCGTCTTCTGGTCGGCGCGCCTCTCGGGAATCGACGTGATGTCGAACGTCGGCAGCAGGTGCACGGTGTTGAGGCCGGCCTTCGCAAGGGCCCGCAGGTGCTTCGTGCCTGCGCCGTCGTCCGCGAACGCCAGGTAGGTGCCGCGGTGCGCCGCGGGCACGCTGGTGTCGCTCACCGAGAAGTCGCGCACGTGCAGCTCGTAGATGGTGGAGTCGACACCCTGCGCGAGCCGGGGCGACGGCGTCGTGCGCCACTGCTTCGGTTGCAGCGCAGGGTCCGCGAGGTCGATGGCCACCGAGCGCTTGGAGTCGGTGGTCAGGGTGAGCGAGTACGGGTCGGTGACCTGGTTGTGCTCGACCTTCCGCGTGGACGGCGCGTAGACCGTCACGTCGTACAGGTACTGCGCGCCGCGCCAGTCGGGACGACCCGTGGCCGACCACACGCCGTTACCGTCGCGGCGCAGCTGCACCCGTTGCGGCGCAGCGCCTTCACGACCGACGCGCCACACGAGCGCGTCGACGTCCGTGGCCGTCGGCGCCCACACGGCGAACGTCGGCACGCGGCCGTGCCAGGTCACGCCCAGCCGCTTGGAGCGCGCACCGGCGTAGACGTCGTCCAGCACGCGCGGGATCTGCACGCCAGTCGCGTCGGTGAGCCGGCCCAGGTCGTCGTACTGCGCGACGGCCACCTGGCCGGTCAGGATCTGCGGCACCTGCCGCGCGGTCGTGCGCGACAGCCGCAGAGCCAGGAACCCCTTGAGCTGCGGGTCCTTCGCGACGACGTCCGCCGGCAGGCCGGCCGGGTCGTAGGTGAGCGCCGCCGAGGAGCCTCCCGTCACGGCCTCGTCGTCGAGCGCCAGACCCCCGGTGGGCGACCAGTGCAGCCGCCACCGCAGGCGCTCAGGCGAGGAGCCCGCCGGCACAGCGGTCGCCGGCCACGCGATCAGGTCCCGCGCGACCCAGTGCGCCTTGGCCTTCGTGAGGTCCGGCGCCGCACCGGCCCGCGAGGTCGTGATCGTGAGCACGTGCGTGGCGAGGGTGTACGAGAACGTCGTCACCACGCCGTCGCCCGGGACGTCGAAGCCGATGTTGGCCCCGCCCGGCGCACCGCCGACGCCGTAGTTCTCGTCCCACGACAGGCCGTGCGCGGCCTTCGCCTCGTAGTGCCCCGCGGGGATGCGGTCGGTGCGCCACGTGAGCACGCCGTCGCCGTCCGGGTCCTGCAGCCACGGGCGCATGCAGGCTGGCTGCCAGTCCCCCGAGCAGCCGAGCGCCGCCTGGAACGACCCCGGCACCGTGACGATCGGGCCCTCGGCGTCCGAGGTCACGTAGTGGGTGGCGTGGTCGTAGTAGAACGTCACCGGGCCGGCCGGCGCCGTGTAGCTGATGTTGCCGCCGTTCTTCACTCCCCCGGCGCCGTAGTTCTCGTCCCAGCTCTTGTTGATCGCCGCCTTGTAGGCGTACGCACCGGCGGGCAGCGTGTACGTGCCCTTCCAGATCTGGTCGTTCGGATCGAGCGACAGCTGCGCCTGCGGGCAGTCGGGCTGCCAGTCGCCCGGGCACCCCATCGCGCTGTTGTGGTCGCCGGGCACGCTGACGGCATCGGGCTGCGTGACCGGTCCGACGCCACCGCCGTCACCCGAGCCGCCGCTGGGTGCCGGCGTGCCGACGATGCCGTACGTGGACGTGGCCGAGTAGTTGCCGCTGCTGTCGCGCAGCACGGCGCGGTACTCGACGAGCGTGCCCTTCGCGAGGCCGGTGGTGTCGTGGAAGACGCGGTACGGCGCGTTGTCGTCAGTACCGATGCGCTGCCACTCAGACGTTCCGACCGGCCGGTAGCCGAAGGTCACCTCTGCCAGCGCGTTCTCGGGCACCGACACCCCGACCTCGGTGCGACCACCGACGACGGCACCCGGCTGGGGCGACGCCGGGTAGACCGCCGGCGCGGCGCGGCGGTGGTCGACCGGTCGCGTCGCCTTCCACACCGCCACCGACAGCGGCGGCACGGTGATGGTCGTCCGGCCCTCCTTGGTGGTGCGCAGCGCCGTCCGCGAGCCGGTCAGCGGCATGAACCTGCCGTGGTCGACGAACGTGGCGACCTCGGCCGTCTTCGCGGTCGTCGCGTTGTTGGCCGCGACGAGGTACTCCACCTTGGTCTTGCGGTCGACGCGGCTGAACGCGTAGATCCCCGCGGACGACGAGGCGTAGCGGTGCACCTGAGTGCCGTCGGCGAGCGCCGGGTTCGCGGCTCGCAGCGCGGCCACCTGCTGGATCGCGCGGTAGAGCGGAGCCTTGGTGTCGTAGCGATCACGACTGCCCGACGGCCCACCGACGACGTCCTCGGTGTTGTACTGCTCGACCTGGCTCGCGAACAGGTCCTGCCGCGCGTCCTTGTCGCCACCAGCGCCGGCGAAGCCCTGCTCGTCGCCGTAGTAGACGACCGGCTGGCCGCGGGTGAGGTACATCAGCTGGTGGGCGAGCTCGTCGCGCTTCAGCACCTCGTCCGCCGGCACGCCAGAGCCCTTGAGCATCATGGCGATCCGACCCATGTCGTGGTTGCCGAGGAACGTCGGGAGCTCGTAGGCGTTGGAGTCGGTGTCGGTGTAGTAGTCGTCGCCGGCGAACAGGTCGCGCACGCCTGTGGTCGCCTTGCCGGCAGCGAAGTCCTTTGCCGCGGCCTGGAAGCCGAAGTCCAGCGTGGCGGGGAGCTTGCCGGTCGTCGTGTACTGCGACATGAACGACGGGCGGGCGTCGTAGACCTCGCCGAACATGAAGAAGTCGTCGTTGCCGTCGGTCTTGGCGCGAGCCAGGATCGCGGGTGAGAACTTCTGCCAGAACTCCATGTTGACGTGCTTGACGGTGTCGATGCGGAAGCCGTCGATGCCGAAGTCGACCCACTGCGAGTCGATGTCGGTCATGCCCTTGACCACGGCGGGCTGCTCGGTGAACAGGTCGTCGAGCCCGACGAAGTCGCCGTACTCGGCGCTCTCGCCGGCGAACGTCGAGTCACCCCGGTTGTGGTACTTCGTGGGGTCGTTGAGCCAGGCCGGAACCTTCACGGTCTTGTCGGCCTCCGACCGGAAGGTCGGGGTGTACGGGAACGACTGCGCGTTGAGCTGCGGGAAGGTGTCGGTGCCCGCGTAGTCCTTGTCGTCGAAGGGGTTTCCGGCGGTGTCCTTGTAGGGAGCGTCGGCCTTGCTGACGTAAGAGTACTTCTGCTGGGTGTAGTCGATGACGTCGGCGGTGTGGTTCGTGATGATGTCGAAGAAGACCTTCATGCCCTTGCGGTGAGCCGCGGCGATGAGCGCCTTCATGTCGGCGTTGGTGCCAAGGTGCGGGTCGATCTGGGTGAAGTCGGTGATCCAGTAGCCGTGGTAGCCGGCGCTCGCGTCGCTGCCGCTGCCCTGCACGGGGCGGTTCTTGAACGACGGCGTGAGCCAGATCGCCGTGGTTCCGAGGCCCTTGATGTAGTCGAGCTTCTGCGTCAGGCCCTTGAGGTCGCCACCGTGGTAGAAGCCCTTGTCGGTGGGGTCGAACCCGGTCTCCATCCGCCCACCGGTGAGGCCGCCGGTGTCGTTGGCCTTGTCGCCGTTGGCGAACCGGTCGGCCATGACGAAGTAGAACCGCTCACGGGTCAGCGGTGCCCGCAGGCTCGCGCTCGCGAGCTGCTTGTCGGCCGCGGTGACCGGCCCCGGCAGGTCGGTGGGCGCGATCCCGACCCGGTGCGTGCTGTGGTCGTACGAGAACTCGAGCGTCGCCTGGCCGGCGAGCACGAGCGGGATGTTCTGCCCGCCGCCGTCCAGGCCGTAGCTCTCGTCCCACGTGTCGTTCAGCGCGACCTTGAGGTCGTAGCTTCCGGCCGGCAGCGTGAAGCGACCGGCGAACGTCGTGGAGTCGCCCACCCGCTCCAGGTGGGTCTTCGCGCAGGCCGGCTGCCAGTCGTCGGAGCACCCGAGCTCACTCTGCAGCGAGCCCACCAGCGTCACGGACGACGGCAGCGGGCTCTCGGCGGCCCGGGCCGACCGAGCCGGCACGGCAGCGACGAGGGCGACCGACAGCACCGCGACGACCAGCGCAGCCCAGGGGCGACGCGACCTCGAGGACGACAGCGACCGAAGGGCCAGAGCAGACATGGGCGGGCTCCCAGCAGGGCGGACGGCGTCGTCCGAGGTGTCCAGTTCGTCGCGACCCTAGACCCGGCAAGCCCTCGCATGGAAGGCCCGTCAGCAACTTTCTGCAAACTCTTTCAGGGATACCGGCTCCGGCTGCAGGTGCATCGACGTCGTCGGGCGGAACACCAGCACGACGAGCACCAGCTCGGCCGAGGCCGCCATCACCCCGGCGACGAGGAACCACCACGGCACCGGATATGCGAGCGAGGCCACGACGTCGATCCCGCCGCCCGCAGCAGCCCCCAGCAGCAGCACCCTGGCCCCCCACCAGCGCCGCACGAGCGCGACCATCAGGGCCACGCTCGCCAGCGCCGTAGCGAGGTCGACGACCACGCCCCACTGACCGGGGGTGCGCAGCTCAGCCAGCACCCACCCCGACTGCGACCCCATGTCGAGCCCGTGCGCCGTGCCGTAGGCCCGCACGAACGCCGGCCACTCGAAGCCCACCATCCACACCCGCAGCAGCATCAGCGCGACCAGCGGCAGCACCAGGGCGCAGGCAGCGCGCACCGCGTCCGGGGTGGTGTCCGCACCGCCGCCCACGGACGCGACCTCGAGGTCGCGGACGTCGCGCACCTTACGACGCTAGGACGGCGGCCGGCCGCGCGTCAGAGGTCGTGACCGAACCGGCCCCCACATCGTGACCGAACGGAGACGCATCGGGCTCAGCGGGCCAGGTAGTCGTACTCGACCGGCGTCCGCCACAGCAGCCACACGACCACGCCGGTCAGGGCGACCATGAGCAGCGTGAGCGCGTGGTACCACCACGGCGAAGGGACGGCGACCGAGCCCAGCGTGTTCAGGCCACCGGCGGCGCTGAGGGCCAATGCCACGTACCGCGCCCACGGCTGCCCGCCCACCACCTTGCGCAGCAGCGGCAGGACGAGCAGCCCGGCGCGCAGCAGGCTGAAGACCGCCGAGTCGACGTGCCCCGGCACCTCGCGCTTGGCGATCTCCTGGCCCAGGAAGGTCGTCATGTCGAGGTGCTTGAACTCGCCGTAGGCCTGGACGAAGTCGGCGTGCCGGTACTGCGCGAGCAGCACCCGCACGACCCCGAGCAGCACCGTCGTCACGAGCAGCACTCGCGCCACCGCGCCGCGCACCTCCTCCGTCGTTCGCGGCCGGCCCCCCTGCTTGGTCTGGCTCATCGCTGTCTGACCACCCTCGTCTCGTCCCACACCGGCTCTGGTGACTCGTAGACCCGCCCGTTGGCGCCGAACACCAGGAAGCGGTCGAAGCCGCGCGCGAACCAGCGGTCGTGCGTGACCGCCAGCACCGTCCCCTCGAACGACGCGAGCCCCTCCTCGAGCGCCTCGGCCGAGTGCAGGTCGAGGTTGTCGGTCGGCTCGTCGAGCAGCAGCAGGGTCGCACCGCTCAGCTCCAGCAGCAGGATCTGGAAGCGCGCCTGCTGGCCACCGCTCAGCGACTCGAAGACCTGCTCCCCCGCGCGCGCCAGCTCGTAGCGGTCGAGCGCGCGGGCCGCCTGCTCACGGGGCAGTCCGTCGCGGTGCTCGTCGCCCCGGTGCAGGATCTCCAGCAGCGTGCGGCCCACCAGCCGCGGGTGCTCGTGGGTCTGGGCGAACCAGCCCGGTCGCACACGCGCGCCCAGCCGGGCCCGCCCGGTGTGCGCGACCGGCGCGATGACGACGTCGTCGACCGGCCGGTGCTCGGCGTCGGGGTCGGAGCCGCCGGCCGCGAGCAGCCGCAGGAAGTGCGACTTGCCCGAGCCGTTCGACCCCAGCACGGCCACCCGCTCGCCGTACCAGACCTCGAGGTCGAAGGGCTGCATGAGCCCGGTGAGCTCGAGCTGCTCGCACATCACCGCCCGCTTTCCGGTGCGGCCCCCCTGCAGCCGCATCCGGACGTTCTGCAGCTGGGGTAGCGCCTCGGGCGGCCCCTCGTCGAGGAACCGTTGCAGGCGCTTCTCGGCGGCGTGGTACTGGCTCGACATGTCGGAGTTGTAGGCGGCCTTGGTCTTGTAGTACTGCACGAGGTCCTTGAGCTTCTGGTGCTCCTCGTCCCAGCGCCGGCGCAGCTCCTCGAGCCGGGCCAGCCGCTCGCGCCGCGCGTCGTGGTACGTCGAGAACCGGCCCGGGTGCATCCACACGGTGCTGCCGGCCGCGCTCGGCTCGAGGGTCGCGATCCGGTCGGCCGCACGGTCGAGCAGCTCGCGGTCGTGGCTCACCAGCAGCACGGTCTTCGGCGTCTCGCGCAGGCGGTCCTCCAGCCAGCGCTTGCCCGGCACGTCGAGGTAGTTGTCGGGCTCGTCGAGCAGCAGCACCTCGTCGGGGCCGCGCAGCAGGGCCTCGAGCACCAGGCGCTTCTGCTCGCCCCCGCTCAGCGTGCGCACCTCGCGCCACTGCGCCTTCTCGAACGGCACGCCGAGCGCCGCCACGGTGCACACGTCCCACAGCGTCTCGGCGTCGTACCCGCCGGCGTCCGCCCAGTCGGCGATGGCCTGGGCGTAGCGCATCTGGGTCCGCTCGTCGTCGGACTCCATCATGGCCAGCTCGGCCGTCTCGAGCGCCTGGGCGGCCGCCCGCACGCGCGGCGGGGCCACGGTGAGCAGCAGGTCGCGCACGCTCGAGGTGTCGCGCACCTGCCCGACGAACTGACGCATGACGCCGAGCCCCCCGCTGCGTGTCACCGCTCCCCCATGCGGGTCGAGGTCGCCGGCGATGATGCGCAGCAGCGTCGTCTTGCCCGTGCCGTTCGGGCCGATGAGCGCCACCGTGGCGCCGTCCCCGACGCGGAAGGTGACGTCGTCGAGCAGCGGCCTGCCGTCTGGCAGCCGGAAGCTCACGGAGTTGACGTCGACGTGTCCCACGAGCGTCCAGTCTGGCCCCCGGCCGGTCGGCGAGGCACCTGCTTTTCCACCGCTACGTCTCGGGCAGGGTGCGCACCGCACGGGCCTGCTGCACCCGCAGCGCGAGCTCGCCGTCCGGCGGGTACGACACCTCCTCCAGCGACAGGCCGT
>JBQCES010000272.1:0-11176 GCA_051960055.1 Angustibacter sp.
GGGCGACCACCACACCGTCGTCGGGGTGAGCCTGCCCGTGCTGCGCGACCTGCTCGCCGAGTGCGGCGTGCGCTGGACCGACCTGTGGGCCACCCGCTGATTTGACGTCCCGCTCCTCCCGTTGGTTAGGTAAGCCTCACCTACCACCCACCGAGGAGCTGCAGTGCTGCCCACGTTCGTCATCGGCCTGCGCGAGGGTCTCGAGGCCGCGCTGGTCGTCGGGATCATCGCCGCCTTCCTCGCGCGCCAGGGCCGCCGCGACGCGCTGCGTCAGGTCTGGCTCGGCGTCGGGGCGGCCGTCGCGCTCTGCCTCGGCGTGGGCTTCGGGCTGCACGCGCTCGAGCGCAGCCTCCCGCAGCAGGCGCAGGAGGGGCTCGAGACGGTCATCGGCCTGCTGGCGGTCGCGATGGTCACCTGGATGATCGTGTGGATGCGCCGCAACGCGCGTCGCCTCAAGGGCGGGCTCGAGGCGGCGGCCGCCGCCGCACTCGACTCCGGATCGGCCCGCGCGCTCGTCGCCATGGCCTTCCTCGCGGTACTTCGCGAAGGCTTCAAGACCGCCGTGTTCCTGCTCTCGGTGTTCCAGAGCAGCGCCAACGCCTCGGCCGCCTCCGGTGGCGCCCTGCTGGGCATCGCCGTCTCGCTCGCGATCGGCTACGGCATCTACCGCGGCGGCGTGCGCATCAACCTGCAGCGGTTCTTCACCGCCACCGGGGCCGTGCTCGTGGTGGTCGCCGCCGGGCTGCTCATGACGGCCGTGCACACCGCGCACGAGGCGCGCTGGGTCAACATCGGCCAGCAGGCCGTGGCCGACCTGTCCGGCGTCGTCGCACCGGGTACGGCGCAGGCAGCGCTGGTCACCGGCGTCCTCGGGATCCAGCCGAAGCCGACGCTCGTCGAGGTGCTCGCCTGGGCGCTCTACCTCGTCCCGATGCTGCTCGTCGTGCTGCGGCGCCCGCGGGCGGCCCGGCCGGCGCGAAGCAGCACGCCGGCCCGCGTGCCCGCTGACGCCTGATCCCCTTCCGTTGCCCTGAAAGGACTTTCCGCGATGTCCCCTGCCCGCGTGCCCGTGCTCGCCGGCGCCCTCGCCGCCTCGCTGCTCGCCCTCACCGCGTGCGGCAACGACGCCTCGCCCGCTGCCGCCGGTGCTACGACGGTCAAGGTCACCGCCACCGACGACGGCTGCAGCGCCGAGCCGGCGTCGTCGGCGGCCGGGCCGGTGACGTTCGAGGTGACGAACCGCGACGCCCGCCGCGTCACCGAGGTCGAGCTGCTGCGCGACGGCAAGATCCTGGGCGAGAAGGAGAACCTCATGCCGGGCCTGTCGGGCACCTTCACGCTGCGCCTGGACGCCGGCGAGTACGTCGTCCTGTGCCCGAACGCCGCCACCGAGCAGTCGACGTTCACGGTGCGCGGCGCGGCGGCGGGCGCGGAGGCCACCACCGCTGCGGCCGGGCTCGACGAAGCGGTGTCGTCGTACCGCACGTACCTGCTGTCGCAGACCGCTTCGCTGGTGAAGGCCACCGCTGAGTTCACGGCCGCCGTGAAGGCTGGGGACATCGAGCAGGCCAAGGCGCTGTACGCCCCCACGCGCAGCTGGTACGAGCGCATCGAGCCCGTGGCCGAGACCTTCGGCGACCTCGACCCGCGGATCGACGCGCGGGTCAACGACGTCGACCCCTCCGACGACTGGACCGGCTTCCACCGCATCGAGAAGGCGCTGTGGGCCGACCGCTCGCTGAGCGGCATGACGCCTGTCGCTGACCGGCTGCTGGCCGACGTCCGCGAGCTCTCCGGCGAGATGGACGACGTCGAGCTGAGCGCCGCGCAGATCGCCAACGGGGCGGTCGGGCTGCTCGACGAGGTGGCCAAGAGCAAGATCACCGGCGAGGAGGAGCGCTACAGCCACACCGACCTGTGGGACTTCGCGGCCAACCTCGCCGGCGCGCGCCAGGCGTTCGACGTCCTGGGACCGGTGCTGCGCGAGAAGCAGCCGGCGCTGCTGGAGACGGCCAAGGCGCAGTTCGCCGACGTCGAGGCGTCGCTGGTCCGCTACCGCACGGGCGAGGGCTACCGCGACTACTCCGCTGTGACCGACGAGCAGCGGCGCACGATGACCACGCAGGTCAACGCGCTCGCCGAGACGCTCAGCAAGATCGCTCCCCTCGTCGCATGAGCGTCAGCCGGAGGGGCTTCCTGGGTGGCCTCGGCGCGGCCGGCGCCGGCGTCGGGCTCTCGGCCGTCGCCGCGACGGCGCACGCCAGCGCACCGCGCGCGGCCCACGCTGGCGACCGCGTGCCGTTCCACGGCGAGCACCAGGCCGGCATCGCCACGCCGTCGCAGGACCGCCTCGCGTTCGCGGCGTTCGACGTCACCACCGACGACCGGGCCGCGCTGCGCGACCTGCTCGCCGAGTGGACTGCCGCGGCCGAGGCGATGACACGCGGCGCCGCCGTGCCCGGCACGTCGTCCCTGCCCTCGGCGCCGCCGGCCGACACCGGTGAGGCCGTGGGCCTGCCGGCGTCCGGGCTCACCGTCACCATCGGCTTCGGGCCCTCGCTGTTCGACGACCGCTTCGGCCTCGGTGTACGCCGACCCGTGGCGCTGCAACCGGTTCCGGCGTTGCCCGGCGACGAGCTCGACCCGCGCCGCTGCGGCGGCGACCTGGTGATCCAGGCCTGCGCCAACGATCCCCAGGTGGCGTTCCACGTCGTCCGCAACCTCGCCCGCATCGGGGCCGGCACGGTGGCGATGCGCTGGTCGCAGCTGGGCTTCGGCCGCACGTCGACCACCAGCCGCACGCAGTCGACGCCACGCAACCTCATGGGGTTCAAGGACGGCACCCGCAACATCGTCGGTGAGGACCTCGCCGCCATGCGGCAGCACGTGTGGGCGGGCGCCGAGTCCCGGCAGGCGTGGATGGACGGCGGCACGTACCTCGTGGCGCGGCGCATCCGCATGCTCGTGGAGGCGTGGGACCGCGACGTCCTCTCCGACCAGGAGGCGGTCTTCGGGCGGCGCAAGCACTCCGGTGCCCCGCTCACCGGGACCGTCGAGTCCGACGACCCGGACTACGCGGCGACCAACGCCGGCGGCGAGCCGGTGATCGCGGACGGGGCCCACATCCGGCTCGCGAGCCCGGAGAACAACGACGGTCTGCGCATCCTGCGGCGCGGCTTCTCGTACACCGACGGCATCGACGACCTCGGCCTGCTCGACGCCGGGCTGTTCTTCATCTCGTTCCAGCGCGACCCCGAGCAGTTCGTGACGCTGCAGCGCAAGCTCGGCCGCCACGACGCCCTCAACGAGTACATCAAGCACACCGGCAGTGGTGTGTGGGCGTGCCCGCGCGGGCTGCCCGATGGCGGGCGCACCTGGGCCGACCACCTGTTCGCCTGAGGTCAGACGGGCGGCACCCCACGACGACGCTGGCTGAACGCTCGGTCGCGGCGAGCGGCGTAGCGCAGCCTCATGATGAGCTCGCCCCGCAGGTCCTCGGGCTCGACGACGCCGTCGAGCACGAGGTCGCTGACGAGGCGTTCGAGGTCGACGTCCTCCTCGTACTCGCGGCGCCGGTCGGCCACGAACTGGGCCCGCTCGGCGTCGTCCTCGATGGCCGCGATCTTGTTGGCGTACACCGCGTTCACGGCAGCGTCCGGTCCCATCACGGCGATGCGCGCGGTCGGCAGCGCGATGCACGCGTCCGGCCCGAAGCCGGGCCCCGCCATGGCATACAGGCCGGCGCCGTAGGCCTTCCGGACCACGACGCTCACCTGCGGCACCGTCGCCTCCGACACCGCGCTCACCATCTTGGCGCCGTGGCGGATGATGCCGCCGCGTTCGACGTCCGAGCCGATCATGAAGCCGGGAACGTCGGCCAGGTAGACCAGCGGCACGTTGAACGCGTCGCACCACCAGATGAAGCGCGCGGCCTTGTCGGCGCTGTCGGCGAACAGCACGCCACCCTTGACGGCCGAGTTGTTGGCGACGATGCCGACCGTCTCGCCGTTGAGGCGACCGAAACCGGTGACGAGCTCGGCGGCGAACAGCGGCTTGATCTCGAAGAACGAGCCGTCGTCGACCAGGCCGTCGATGACGTCGTGGACGTCGAAGGGCTGGCTCTCGACCTCGGGGACCACCGTGGCGTCGAGCGGCGACTCGGGCGCCTCCGGCGCGTACGACGGCGGGGCCTCGCGCCAGCTCGACGGCAGGTAGGAGAACAGCAGGCGCGCCTGCTCGATGGCGTCGGCGTCGTCCTCGGCGAGCAGGTCACCGCAGCCTGAGACGGTGCAGTGCATCCGCGCACCGCCCATCTCCTCAAGCGTCACCTTCTCGCCCACGACCATCTCGGCCATGCGCGGGCTGCCGAGGTACATGGAGGCGTTGCCCTCCACCATGATCACGCAGTCGGTGAACGACGGAATGTACGCGCCACCGGCAGCCGACGGGCCGAACAGGCAGCAGATCTGCGGCACCTTGCCGCTGAGCGCGACCTGGTTGTGGAAGATGCGGCCGGCGCCCCGCCGTCCGGGGAACAGCTCGACCTGGTCGGTGATGCGTGCACCCGCGGAGTCGACGAACCAGAACACCGGAAGCTCTTCGCGCAGAGCCGATTCCGTCGCCCGGACGATCTTCTCGACGGTGCGCGCGCCCCACGAGCCGGCCTTCACCGTCGGGTCGTTGGCGACGACGATCGCCGGACGCCCGTCGACCAGCCCGCGCCCAGTGACCACACCGTCGGCCGGTAGCCCGTCGGCCATCGCGTTGGCGTAACGGCCGTCCTCGACGAACGTGCCCTCGTCGAAGAGCAGCGCGATGCGCTCGCGCACGTAGAGCTTGTTCTGGGCCGCGAGCTTCTCGGCGGCCTTGGGGGTCGGCGCGTCCGAGGCCTCGTGCGCGGCGTGCAGCCGCTCACGTACCTGCTCGACCCGCGGGTCGCTCGCGTACGTCACGACGGCAGGCCCAGCCCGCGCGCGATCACCATGCGCTGCACCTCGCTCGTCCCTTCGCCGATCTCCAGGATCTTGGCGTCGCGGTAGAACCGCGCCACCGGGTACTCCTCCATGAAACCGTTGCCGCCGAAGATCTGCGTCGCCACCCGGGTGGCCGACACCGCGGCCTCCGTGGAGTACAGCTTCGCGATGGCGGCGGCCTGCTTCACCTCCGCCACCGAGCGCTTGCCCTCGTGGTGCAGGTCCTTCAGCCACGCCGCCTTGTAGGTGAGCATCCGTGCCGCCTCGACGGCCACCGCGAGGTCGGCGACCTGGAACGACACGCCCTGGTTCACACCGATGGGCTTGCCGAACGCGATGCGCGTCTTGGCGTACTCGGTGCTGGCCTCGAGGCAGGCCTGGGCCAGACCGACGGCGAGCGCCGAGATCGCGATGCGGCCGTCGTCCAGCGTCTTGAGGAACTGCTTGAAGCCCTCACCGCGCGCGCCGAGCAGGTGATCAGCCGGCACACGCGCGCCCTCGAAGCTGAGCCCGTGCGTGTCGCTCGCGTGCCAGCCGAGCTTGTTGTACGCCGGCTCCACCGTGAAACCCGATGTGCCCGAGGGGATCATGATCGCCGAGATCTCGGCGCGACCGTCGTCCAGGGTGCCGGTGCGTGCGGTGACGGTGACGACGCTCGTGATGTCGCTACCCGAGTTGGTGATGAAGGCCTTGGCGCCGTCGACCACCCACTCGGCGCTGTCGCCGTCGCCCTCCAGCCGCGCCTTGGTGCGCGTGGCACCGGCGTCGGAGCCGGCGTCCGGCTCGGTGAGGCCGAAGGCCGCGAGCGCCCGACCGGCGACGAGGTCGGGCAGAAAGCGCTGCTTCTGCTCGTCGCTGCCGAAGCTCAGGATCGGGTTGATACCCAGGCCGACGCCGGCCGAGAGCGTGATGCCGATCGACTGGTCGACGCGGCCGAGCTCCTCGATCGCGACGCACAAGGAGGTGAAGTCGCCGCCCGCGCCGCCGTACTCCTCGGGCACGACGAGGCCGAAGAGCCCGAGCTCGCCCATCTGCGGCACCAGCTCGACCGGGAAGCGGTGCTCGCGGTCCCACTGCTCGACGTGCGGAGCCACCTGCTCCTCGGCGAACTCGCGGACCACCGCCCGGAAGTCCTCGTGGTCCTTGCTGAGCTCGAACGCGGTCACAGTGCTCCTCCTTGACGTTGACGTCAACGTAAAGCAGGATGCCGGGCGTGGCAAGCGGCACGTGGACGATCGCGCAGATCGCCGAAGAGCTCGGCATCACTCACCGCACCGTGCGCTACTACGAGGACCTCGGCCTCATCTCCCCCGAGCGACGGGGCACCGTGCGGGTGTTCCACCCGCGCGACCGCATCCGCCTGCAGCTCGTGCTGCGCGGCAAGCGGCTCGGCTTCCCGCTCGAGGAGATCCGCACCATCGTCGACATGTACGACGAGCAGCCGGGTGAGGCCGGCCAGCTGCGCTACCTGCTCGGTCAGATCGACGACCGGCGGGCCGAGCTGGAGCAGCGCAAGCGCGACGTCGAGGCGGCCCTGACCGAGCTCGACGACCTCGAGCGGCGCTGCCACGACGACCTGACGGCGCTGGCCGAGGGTGGCCCTGCTTCGCCGACCGATGCAGGGACAGATGCAGACACTGACGTTCGCTAGGCTCACGCCGGGCCGGAGGGAGCTGGGATGACGACGGACGGAGCGGGCGAGATGGGACGACACGGGAACCGCATGATCACCAAGGTGCTCATCGCCAACCGCGGCGAGATCGCGGTGCGCGTCGCCCGGGCCTGCCGGGACGCGGGGATCGCCTCGGTGGCGGTGTACGCCGACCCCGACCGCGACGCCCTGCACGTCAAGGTCGCCGACGAGGCGTACGCCCTCGGCGGCTCGACGCCCGGTGACTCCTACCTGGTGCAGGAGAAGCTGATCGCCGTCGCCAAGGAGTCGGGCGCCGACGCCGTCCACCCCGGCTACGGCTTCCTCTCCGAGAACGCCCACTTCGCCCAGGCCGTCATCGACGCCGGCCTGATCTGGGTCGGCCCTCCCCCGGCCGCCATCGACGCCCTGGGCGACAAGGTCAAGGCCCGGCACATCGCCGAGCGCGCCGGCGCGCCGCTCGTCGCCGGCACCAAGGACCCCGTGAACGACGCCGAGGAGGTCATCGCCTTCGCCGACGAGCACGGCCTGCCGGTCGCCATCAAGGCGGCGTACGGCGGCGGCGGGCGCGGCCTGAAGGTCGCCCGCGAGCGCGACGAGATCGCCGAGCTGTACGAGTCGGCCGTGCGCGAGGCCGTGTCGGCGTTCGGGCGCGGCGAGTGCTTCGTCGAGAAGTACCTCGACAAGCCGCGCCACGTCGAGACCCAGTGCCTCGCCGACGAGCACGGCAACGTCGTGGTCGTCTCGACCCGCGACTGCTCGCTGCAGCGGCGCCACCAGAAGCTGGTCGAGGAGGCGCCCGCGCCGTTCCTCAGCGACGAGCAGGTCTCCGAGCTGTACCGCGCGTCGAAGGCGATCCTGCGCGAGGCGAGCTACGTCGGCGCCGGCACCTGCGAGTTCCTCGTGGGCCAGGACGGCACGATCTCGTTCCTCGAGGTCAACACCCGCTTGCAGGTCGAGCACTGCGTGAGCGAGGAGGTCTCGGGCCTCGACCTCGTGCGCGAGCAGCTGCGCATCGCCGCCGGCGAGGAGCTCGGCTACGACGACCCCGAGCTGCGCGGCCACTCCATCGAGTTCCGCATCAACGGCGAGGACGCCGGGCGCAACTTCCTGCCTGCGCCGGGCTCGGTCACGGTGTTCCACCCGCCGACGGGGCCCGGCGTCCGGCTGGACTCCGGCGTGGAGTCCGGTGACGTCATCGCTGGCGCCTTTGACTCCATGCTCGCCAAGCTCATCATCACCGGTTCCTCACGCCAGCAGGCGATCGAGCGGTCGCGGCGCGCACTCGACGAGTTCGTGATCGAGGGCATGCCCACCGTGCTGCCGTTCCACCGCGCCGTGGTGCGCGACGAGGCGTTCGCCCCGACTGACGCCGAGGCGCCGTTCACGGTGCACACCCGCTGGATCGAGACCGAGTTCGACAACCAGATCGAGCCGTTCGCGGGCGGTGCCGCCGAGGGCGGCGAGCCCGAGGAGCGCCAGCAGGTCGTCGTCGAGGTCGGCGGCAAGCGCCTGGAGGTCTCGCTGCCGGCCGGCTTCGCCATGGGGGGCAACGGCGGCGGCGCAGTGGCCAAGGCCAAGGCGCCCAAGCGGTCGGCGCGCTCGTCGTCCGGTGCGGCCGCGGGCGGCGACGCCCTCACGGCGCCCATGCAGGGCACGATCGTGAAGATCACCGTCGAGGAGGGCCACGTCGTCGAGGCGGGCCAGCTCGTCGTCGTCCTCGAGGCGATGAAGATGGAGCAGCCGATCACCGCGCACAAGGCCGGTGTCGTGGCCGGCCTGAAGGCCGAGATCGGCCAGACCGTGACCAGCGGCGCCGTCCTGCTGGAGCTCAAGGACCACTCCGGCGACACCGAGGCCACCAGCGCCACCGAGTAGCCCCCGCCCCACGCCCACCACTTCCGCCACTCAGGCCGCTTTCCGCCTCAGGTGCCCCTTTCCGCGCGCGGGCCGCGGCCTGGGTGGCGGAGGCGTCGGTGCCTCCGCCATTCAGACCGCGGCTGAGCCGCGCAAAGCGGCCTGGGTGGCGGAAAGCGGCCTGGGTGGCGGAAAGCGGCCTGAGTGGCGGAAAGGTGGCGAGGCGGTGCGGGGGCCGGGCGGGGCGGGGTTCAGGGGGCGGTGTGGAGCTGGCGCGCCGCCTCGGCGATCGAGCCGGACATCGACGGGTACACCGTGAACGTCGACGCCACCTGGTCGACCGTCAGCTTGGTCTGCACCGCGAGCGCCACCGGGAAGATGAGCTCGGAGGCCCGCGGCGCGACGACGACACCGCCCATGACCTGGCCGGTTCCGCTGCGGCAGAACAGCTTCACGAACCCGTCGCGCACGTTCTGCATCTTGGCACGGGGGTTGGTCGCGAGCGGCAGCATCACCGACTCGTAGGCGATACCGGCCTGCTCCAGCGCCGGCACCGACCAGCCGACCGTGGCGATCTCGGGGTCGGTGAAGATGTTGGCGGCCACCGAGCGCAGGTTGAGCGGCTGGACGGCGTCCCCGAGCGCGTGCTGCATCGCGATGCGCCCCTGCATGGCCGCCACCGAGGCGAGCGGCAGGACGCCCGTGCAGTCCCCCGCCGCGTAGACGCCGCGGGCCGTCGTCCGGGAGACCCCGTCGACCTGCACGTGCCCGGACGCCGTCAGCTCCACCCCCGCGGTGTCGAGCCCGAGGTCGTCGGTGTTGGGCACCGACCCCACCGCCATGACGCAGTGCGAGCCCGACACGGTGCGCCCGTCGGTGAGGGTCACGAGCACGCCGTCGCCGTCGCGCACCACCGACTGCGCACGGGAGCGGTCGAGCACGTTCATGCCGCGCCGCCGGAAGACGTCCTCGATCACCTCGGCGGCGTCCGGGTCCTCACCCGGCAGCACGCGCTCGCGTGAGCTGACCAGCGTGACCCGGCTGCCCAGCCCGAGGTAGGCGTGCGCGAACTCGGCGCCGGTGACGCCCGAGCCGACGACCACCACGTGCTCGGGGACGTCCGTGAGGTCGTACACCTGCTGCCACGTGAGGATGCGCTCGCCGTCCGGCACAGCAGTGGGCAGCTCGCGCGGCCGGGCGCCGGTGGAGATGAGGACGACGTCGGTGTCGACGGTGGTCGTGCCCCCCTCGGCCTGCTCGACGACGACGCGCTGGGCGCCGTCGAGCCGGCCGATCCCGCGCACGACCTGGATGCCGTCGCGCTCCAGCCGGGCGGCGATGTCGTCGCTCTGCGCCCGCGCCAGCTCGAGCACGCGCTGGTTGACCACCGCGAGATCGGCGGTGGCGACCTGGCCGGGCTGCGGCGGCTCGGCCAGCCGGACGCCGTACCCGGCCGCCAGGAAGAACCGGCCCATGAAGTCGGCCGTCGAGATCAGCGCCTTGCTGGGCACGCAGTCGGTGAGCACGGCCGCGCCACCGAGGCCGTCGCGGTCGACCACGGTGACCTCGGCGCCCAGGTGCGCTGCCACGAGCGCGCTCTCGTAGCCGCCCGGGCCGCCACCGACGATGGCGACGCGGTGCGGACGGTTCGCGGTGGGGCTGCTCACGGCCCCCATCCAACCACTGACCCCCTAACCTGGCCCCATGCCCCTGTACGCCGCGTACGGCAGCAACCTCGACTCGCGCCGCATGCTCGAGCGGGCGCCGCACTCCCCACCGTGCGGCACCGGTTGGCTGAACGGCTGGCGGCTGACCTTCGGCGGCGAGGAGCTGGGCTGGCAGGGTTCGCTCGCGACGATCGTCGAGCAGTCCGACGCGCAGGTGTACGTCGCGCTGTACGACCTCACCTCCTCGGACGAGGCCCTGCTCGACGAGTGGGAGGGAGCGGCACTCGGCTACTACCGCAAGCTGCGCGTGCGCGTGCACACCCTCGACGGCCAGGAGACCGCGTGGGTCTACGTGCTCGACGCCTACGAGGGCGGCCTGCCCTCCGCGCACTACCTCGGCGAGATCGCCGAGGCCGCCCAGGCAGCCGGCGCACCCGACGACTACGTCGCCGAGCTGCGGTCGCGTCCCTGCCGCTCGATCGGCTGAGTCAGGCGGCCAGCTGGTCGACGACAGCCGCGAACACCCGCGGAAACCGTTGCGCCGCAGGGACGACGGCTCCCCGCGCCCGATGCGTGGCCGCCCACAGCAGCGATGCGGTGAGCCACCGGTAGCGCCGTGAGGCTTGGCGCCACGCCCGTTCGTAGTCGGGGGGTCGCCCGGCGACCACGGCGTCGACGGCCGCGCGCGCCGACGCCAGCCCCACCGCCACACCCTCGCCCGTGAGCGCGTCGACGTACCCCGCCGCGTCACCCACGAGCAGCACGCGGCCCGCAGTGCGTGCCGCAGCGCGCTGGCGCAAGGGCCCGGCACCGCGCACGTCGTCGAGCGGCTCGGCGCCGGCCAGCCGCGCGACCAAGGCCGGGAACGCCGCCAGGTGCTCGTCGAACGGTCGGCGCTCGGCACTGAGGACGGCGACCCCGACCGCGTCGGGAGCCACCGGCGTCACGTAGGCCTCGGCGTGCGCCGCCCAGTGCACCTCGACGTGCGACGTCCACGGCGCGAGGGCGAGGTGCTGGCGCAGGCCATA
>JBQCES010000273.1:0-3867 GCA_051960055.1 Angustibacter sp.
GCTCCATTCCGAACCCGGAAGCTAAGCCCAACAGCGCCGATGGTACTGCGAGGGGGACCTCGTGGGAGAGTAGGACGCCGCCGGACATACTTTATGAAGACGCCCACCCGGCCACCGGGTGGGCGTCTTCGCATTCCCCCCGCACCCGACGTTGACAGGAGCTCGCGGCCATGGCTGACGACGACGCCACGCCACCTCGACGTCCGCAGCGCGGTTCTGGTGGGCCAGGCGGAGCCCGCAGCCAGCGGCGCCCCCGTCGTGCGGGCGAAGGTGCGCCCTCGAACGGTGAACGGCGGTTCGGGTCTGGCTCCTCGTCGGCTGGTTCGTCGGGCGGGCGCTCAACGGGCCGCGGGGCGGCACCGGGCCGCTCGAGCGGAGAGCGTGCGCCGGTGCGCCGCGGAGGGCCGGGCGACCGACCCCTGCGGGCGGGTGCGGGCCGCCGTCCGGACGAGCCGGTGCGCCTGCTCGGGCCCCGACGAACGGGCCCCCAGGAGCCGCCCCTGCCGGAGGACGTGAGTATCGGGGAGCTCGATCGTCAGGTGCGGGCGCAGCTGCGGTCGTTGTCGAAGACCAACGCTGAGGTCGTCGGGCGGCACCTCGTGATGGCCGGACGGCTGTTGGCCGACGACCCTGAGGCCGCGTACGCGCATGCCATGGCCGCCCAGAGGCGGGCCGGCCGCATCGCGATCGTGCGTGAGGCAGTCGGGGTGGCGGCCTACCACGCCGGTCTGTGGGCCGAGGCGCTGGCCGAGCTGCGCGCGGCGCGCCGGATGAGCGGCTCGTCGCACCAGCTGCCGCTGATGGCCGACGCCGAGCGGGGACTGGGCCGGCCGGAGCGGGCGCTGGAGCTGGCCGCCTCGCAGGAGGCGGCCGGGCTGGGGCCGGCCGAGCGGATCGAGATGGCGATCGTGGTCTCGGGCGCGCGGCGCGACCTCGGTCAGCCCGATGCCGCCGTGCTGGCGCTGCGGCTACCGGAGCTCGAGCACCCGGCGGCCCGGCCGTACGTCGCGCGGCTGCAGTACGCGTACGCCGACGCCCTGCTGCACGCCGGACGCACGGACGAGGCGCTCAGCTGGTTCGCTCGTGCCGCCGACAGCGACCTCGACGGCCAGACGGATGCCGATGAGCGGCTGGCCGAGCTGCAGGGCCTCGACATCACCGACCTCGCTGACTCCGACACCGAGGAGAGCTTCGGAGAGGACACCGACCAGGGCCACGACAGCGACCCGCGCCACTGACTCGTTGTCCACAGGGACCTCCGGTCTGCCCCGTCATCCACAGGCGGGACCGGGCCGCTGGTGCGCGACGCCGATGACCGACAGGGTCGAGGTGTCGGCACGGTGCCGGCGACGACGCGGAGGTGGATATGGCATCGACGACCCGCCGGCAGGCGCGGGGGCCGAAGCGCGAGGGGGCAGCGGAGTCGGACGACGCCGCCGGCGCGATCGTCAACGAGGTGCGGCTGCATGGTCGCTGGCAGGGCGCCGTCGAGCGTGAGCTGCCAAGCGGCGACCTGCTCGTGACGGCGCGCGTGGTGGTAGCTCGTCCCGAGGGGGGCGTTGACGCGCTCGACTGCGCCGTGTGGCCTGCGGGGCTTCGCCGCCGGGTGCTGGGCTGGCCCGATGGCACGCACGTCGAGGTCGCGGGGAGTCTGCGCCGGCGCTTCTTCCGGACACCGGTCGGCGCCGCCAGCCGGTACGAGGTGCAGGTCGAGCGGATCCGGCGGGCGCCCCGCTCACCCGGTCGTCGCCCGGCGACGGTCTGACCCACGACGTACCGTGGGTGGGTGGACGGAGCACCTGAAGGCGGACCGTACGAGTGGTGGCAGCGGGCCATGGACCTGCTGAGCCGCGGTGATGCCGCTGCGGCCGCGGTGCTCCTTGAGCGCACGGTCGCTGTCGAGGAGAGGTCGGCCAGCAGCTGGGAGGCGCTGGGGCGAGCCAGCTACGACGCTGGCCAGTTCCATCGTGCCGCGGAGGCCTTCGGTCGTCTGGTCGAGCTGTCTCCGGACTCCCACTACGGCCACTTCGCCCTGGGCCTGAGCCTGACCCGGCTCAACCGGTTCGAGCGCGGTGTGGAGCACCTGGCCATGGCGTCGGTCATGCGCCCCGAGCGCGCCGATTACACCGACCGGCTGCGCCAGGCGCGGGCCACGCTGCGCGCTCGGCAGGCGTCCCGCGGTGAGCACGCGGGTGAGTGAGGCCGACGCGCCGGGCTGGGGGACGAGCCGGGGGCCGCTGGTCGACGACCACGACGTCGTGCTGCTCGACCTCGACGGTGTCGTCTACGTCGGGCCGCAGGCGGTGCCGGGTGCTGCTGCGACGCTGGCTGAGCTGCGCCGACGCGGCCCTCGGGTGGCCTTCGTCACCAACAACGCCTCCCGCACCCCCGCTGACGTCGCTCAGCACCTGACCACGCTGTCGATCGACAGCGCGGCCGACGACGTCGTCACGAGCGCCCAGGCGGCGGCCCGGCTGTTGGCGGCGGACCTGCCGGCCTCGGCGCGAGTGCTGGTCGTGGGGGCCGAGGGGCTGCGCGAGGCCGTGCGAGCGGTGGGGCTGACACCGGTCGGCTCGGTGGACGACGACCCAGCCGCCGTCGTGCAGGGCTTCTCGCCCCAGCTGTCGTGGGCGATGCTCGACGAGGCGTGTGTCGCGGTGCGCCGGGGCCTGCCGTGGATCGCGACGAACATCGACAGCACGCTGCCGACGCCACGCGGGCCCGCACCGGGCAACGGCGCCTTCGTCGACGTGGTCGCGCGCACCACCGGAGCCTCGCCGCGGGTCGCGGGCAAACCTGCCCCGGCACTGCTCGCCGCTGCGGTGGATCGCACCGGTGCGCAGCGACCGCTCTTCGTGGGAGACCGGCTCGACACCGACATGGCAGGGGCTCGCGCGGCCGGCATGCCCGGCCTGCACGTGCTCACGGGCGCGAGCGCGACCGTCGACCTGCTCACGTCCGGCCCGGACCGGCGTCCGACCTTCCTGGCTGTGGACTTGTCGGGGCTCCTGGCCGAGCACCACGCGCCGCGAGTGTCGCGGGATCGGGCTCGGTGGCGAGCCGATGGTGCCTGCGGCGTCCGAGTCGACTGCGACGCCACCGAGGGGCTGCGGGTGGACGCCGACGCGCCCGGTGAGCCCGAGCTCGCGGTGGAGGTGCTGCGCGTGGCCTGCGCGGCGGTGTGGGCCGCGCGCGACGACGGCGCCGACGTCGACGTGGACAGCGCCCGAGCCGCCCTCTCGCCGTGGACGGCGCCGCAGGGCTGGGACCGGTAACGTGGCCGCGCGACAGATCTTGGTGCGGGTCGAGGAGGCCACGGTGATCGACATGGTGCGCGGCTACGTGCAGCTCGCGGGCGGCTTGACCCAGGTCACGCGCCAGCGCGCGCTCGAGGTGGCACGACAGGTAGTCGCCAGCGGCCCCGCCGCGGCGATGCCCATGCGGCCCGAGGAGATCGCTGCTCGCGCCAGTGCGCTCGCCGACGAGCTGGTCACCGCGGGTCGGCAGAACCGTGCGCTGCTGCTCGACCTCGTCCGCTCGGAGGTCGAGAACGTCGTCGCCCGTCTCGGCCTCGCCGGTCGCGAGGAGCTCGAGGCGGCGCTGGCCACGAGCCGGACCCGGATCCACGAGCTGGAGCGCGAGCTGGCGACCCGCGACGCCGAGCTGGTGTCGGTGCAGCGTGCCGCCGCGCAGCCGGCTCCGGCGAAGAAGAGCACTGCGAAGACGAGCACTGCGAAGAAGAGCACTGCGAAGAAGAGCACTGCGAAGAAGAGCACTGCGAAGAAGAGCACTGCGAAGAAGAGCACTGCGAAGAAGAGCACTGCGAAGAAGAGCACTGCGAAGAAGAGCACTGCGAAGAAGAGCACT
>JBQCES010000274.1:0-8702 GCA_051960055.1 Angustibacter sp.
CACGGTCACCGACGCCATCACGGCGGTGTCGACCACCCGTGGCAACCTCGGCGCGATCCAGAACCGGTTCGAGCACACCATCAACAACCTCAACGTCGCCGTCGAGAACCTGTCGGCGTCCGAGAGCCGCATCCGCGACACCGACATGGCTCAGGAGATGGTGCAGTTCACCCGCAACCAGATCCTGACCCAGGCCGGCACCGCGATGCTCGGCCAGGCCAACCAGGCGCCGCAGTCGGTGCTGCAGCTCCTGCGCGGCTGATCCACCGGCGGTGGCTCCCGGGGCGGGCCCGCGTGGCCGGCCCGGGGCCCACCGCCGCAGCAGTTCCTACGGTTAACGACTTCCCGAGCTCGGAGAGGCAGGTCTGGCGATGGCGACGTTCGGCATCGACGGCATGGTCAGCGGCCTCGACACGACCACGGTCATCAGCCAGCTCATGCAGCTGGAGGCCCAGCCGCAGACGCGGCTCAAGGTGGACCTCAACACCGCCAAGACCGCCGTCAGCGCCTGGCAGACCGTCAACACGCGCATGCTCGCCCTCGGCGCCGCGGCCGACAAGCTCAAGACCACGTCGGTGTGGTCGCCCACCAAGGCCACGGCCAGCAACGACGCCATCTCCGTCACCACGGGCGACGCAGCCTCGGTGGGCAGCCTGACCTTCGCGGTGCAGCAGCTCGCGACGGCGAAGTCGATCGCCAGCCAGGAGTTCACGTCGCGCACCGACCCGACGTCGATCACCAACACGCCCATCGAGATCCACAACGGCGACGGCACCGTGCGCACCACTATCAACCCGTCCGACGGGTCGCTCGACGCGGTGGCCTCCGCCATCAACGCGGACACGAAGGCCGGCGTCCGCGCCGCAGTCGTGCAGGTCGCGACCGGCACGTACCGGCTCCAGCTCACCTCGACCACCACGGGCACCGCGGGAGACTTCCAGGTCACCGGCTCCGGTGGGACAGCGCTGGGTGGGGTGACGTTCTCCGACATCACGACCCCCCAGGACGCCATCGTGCACGTCGGGCCGGCCGGTGGTGGCTACGACGTCACGTCGTCGTCCAACACGCTCGAGGGCCTCATGCCCGGCGTGACGGTGAAGCTCAACCACACCACCACTGCCGTCTCGCTCGATGTCACGGCCGACCCGTCGTCCACGGTCGACGCCGTGCAGGCGCTCGTCGACGCCGTCAACGGTGCGCTCGGCGAGTTCAGGGACCGCGGCTCGGTCGGCGTCGCGAACACCGACGGGACGCGTACCGGTCAGGGGGCCCTCTCGGGCTCCGGCCTGCTGCGCGACCTCTCGAGCAGCCTCGTGCGGGCGGCCACGGACCTCGTCGGGTCGACGGCCGTCTCGACGTACGGCCTGTCGGTCACCAAGGACGGCACGCTCACCCTCGACAAGGCCAAGCTCCAATCCGCTCTCGAGGCGGACCCCGCCGGCGTCCAAGCCGTCTTCGCGCCCACCGCCACAGGAGCGGTCGGTGTCGCCAGCCGGCTCAAGGACGTCGTCACCTCGGCCACCCAGACCGACACCGGCCTGATCACCGTGGCGATCGCCGGGCAGAACAGCCTCATCAAGGACCTCGACGGACGTATCAGCGACTGGGACACCCGGCTGGCCGTCAAGAAGGCCTCCTTGCAGCGCACCTACACCGCCCTCGAGGTCTCGCTGAGCAAGCTGAAGAGCCAGTCCACGTGGCTCGCCGGCCAGCTGTCGGGCCTCTCATCGTCTGCAGGAGGCTGACGTGTCACTGCCTACCGCGACCGCCTACGGCCGCGCCGCCACTCGTTACGCCGACGACGCGGTCAGCACCGCGAGTCCGGCTCGCCTGCTCGTGCTGCTCTACGACCGCCTGGTGCTCGACCTCACGCGCGCCCACCAGGGCCAGCTCAGCGGCGATCGCCAGCTGGCCCACCAGAACCTCGCGCACGCGCAGGACATCGTCGCCGAGCTGCTGGGCAGCCTCGACCTCGAGGTCTGGGAAGGCGGCCGCGACCTCGCACGCCTGTACCAGTGGCTCATCGCCGAGCTGGTGCGCGCCAACGTCTCCGGCGACGCCCAGCGCACCGCGGACTGCCTCGCTGTCGTGCAGCCGCTGCGCGACGCCTGGGCCGAAGCCGCCACGACCACCGGCACGACCGAGCGGTCGGTGCTGGCGGCCGGCCTCACCGGATGACCTCGTCATGACCACGACGCAGCCGGCGGACTGCTGGCAGGAGGCGTGGGAGCAGGCGCTGGCCGCCCTCGAGCTCGACATCGAAGACGCCGAGCGCATCCTCCAGGCCGCCCGTGCGGGTCACGAGTCGCCGATGCCCGTGGGCCTCGGGTCCTGGGCGCCTCCTGCGGGTCTCGGCCCGCTGCCGGAGTCCCTGGCCGAGCGGGCCCAGCTGGTGCTGGCTCGCCAGCTCGCGCTGATCGAGGACGTCGCGAGCGCTGCCGTCCGGTCGCGCCAGCACCACGAGGTCGCTCGCCGCATGCAGGCCACGCCGCACCCTCGGCCGCTGTTCGTCGACGCCGCGTTCTGACCAGTCACCCCACAGCCCAGGGTCTGATGGGGGAGAGCACCCATACCCCTGGACGCCGCCCGCACCTAGCCTCGACGACATGCCTCGCCTCGCCGTGACCTGGTGCGCCGTCGCCGCCGCTTTCGGCTGCGTGCACGCCGCAGCCAGCCTCTACTGGGCGCTGGGCGGCGACATGCTCGCCAGCACCGTGGGTGCGTGGGCGGTTCAGTGGCGTGCGGGGTCTCCGGTGGCTGCGGGGGCCACCCTCGCGACCATCGCCCTCGTCAAGGTGGTCGCCGCAGTGGTGCCCTGGATCGCCGCCCGCTCAGGCGGTCCACGCGGGGCGCTGCGGGTGCTGTGCTGGGCCGGCTCCGCGCTGCTCGTGGCCTACGGCCTGGTGAACGCCGCAGCGGCGAATCTCGCTCTCAGCGGTGTCGGTGGTCCGGTCACTGACCTCTCGGCCACCCGTGGTCACGCCTGGTTGTGGGACCCGCTGTTCCTGGCGTGGGGGCTTGCCCTCGCCGTCGGCCTCTGGCAGTCGCGCACCGTGATGGCATCGCTGACGGTGACGGTGGCTGAGCCATTCGGGGACACGTGAAAACGGTTGTCCTGCAGGGCTCAAGTGATCACGCACGGCGACGAAGGACATAGCGAGCACGGATCGCTCACCCCCGGCCATGGATTGGCCTGACGCTTCGGCGACCCCTTGGGTGGTGTTCCGTGTTCAACGACGTCACGAGCGTGGCGCTGCACAGCGCGCTGACCGGCCTGTCGGCCCGGCAGCGGGCCATCGCAGACAACATCGCGAACGTCCAGACGCCTGGCTACCACGCCACGCGCATCAGCTTCGAGGACGACCTGCGTCAGGCCGTCGAGTCCGGTAGCGGCGTGGCCTCGCCGGTCGCCCAGACGTCGCTGGAGCCCACGCGGCTCGACGGCAACAACGTCAACCTCGACACCGAGACCCTGAGCAGCGTCGACACCAACCTGCGCTACCAGCTGACGCTGCGCGCCGTCGACCACGACTTCAGCGTCCTGCGCGCGTCGATGAAGGCCGTCTGATGCCGATCTTCGACGCGCTGGGGATCGCGCAGTCCGGTGTCGCGGTCTACCGCAAGTGGCTCGACGCGGTGAGCGACAACATCGCGAACATGAACAACGTCACCTCGACGTCGCAGGCCGCCTACCAGCAGAAGTCGATCATCGCGACGGCGATGGACGAGGGCGTGCAGGTCGGGGGCGTCGCCCTCGGTGACGCCCAGGGCCGGCTCGTCTACGACCCCACCCACCCGCTTGCCGACGCCGGAGGCTACGTGCGTTACCCCGACATCGACCTCGGCCAGCAGATGGGCCAGCTGATCATGGCTCAGCGCGGCTACCAGGCGAACCTCAGCGTCGTCGACCGCGCTCGCGAGGCCTACCAGGCCGCGCTGCAGCTGGGTCGTGGCTGATGAGCGTCCCCGCGATCGGCGCGGCCGCGCTCGCGTCGTCGGTCTCGCTGCCCACGGCCGGCGCCGCGGGCACCACGGCTCCCGCCGCCACTGACGGCAGCGGCTTCGCCCAGGCCCTCTCGGGTGGCCTGCAGAACCTGCAGGACGTGCAGTCCAAGGCCGACCAGCTCGGCGTCCAGGCCGCCACCGGCGACCTCAAGGACGTCCACGACTACATGATCGCCGCGACCCAGGCTGAGCTCACCACCGAGCTCACCGTGACGCTGCGCAACAAGGCCCTCGAGGCGTTCAACGAGATCATGAGGATGCAGGGCTGATGCCTCGCGCGATGAACCAGACGCTGCAGCGTCTGCAGAAGCAGCTTGCCGCCTTCACGGTGGCGCAGCGCGTGATCGGCGTGCTGCTGCTGGTCGGTGTCGTCATCGCCGGCCTGGCGTTCTTCCGCTGGGCGAGCGCGCCGACGTACGCGCCCCTGTTCAGCAACCTCGCGGGCTCGGACGCCAGCGCCATCGTCGACAAGCTCGACGGTGACGGCGTCAAGTACAAGCTCGTCGACGGCGGCAGCACGGTGCTCGTGCCCAACGACGTCGTCTACACCGAGCGCGTCAAGCTGTCGGGTGCCGGGCTGCCGGCGTCGAGCGAGGGCGGCTACTCGCTGCTCGACCAGCAGGGCGTCACCGCCTCGCAGTTCCAGCAGCAGGTGACCTACCAGCGGGCGCTCGAGGGCGAGCTGGCCAAGACCGTGCAGGCCATCGACGGTGTGAACACCGCCGTCGTGCACCTCGCGATCCCCGCCAAGGACGTGTTCCTCGACGAGCAGAGCAAGCCCAGCGCCTCGGTGCTGGTGGCCATGAAGCCCGGCGCCCAGCTGAACGACCAGCAGGTGCAGTCGGTCGTGCACCTCGTGGCCTCGAGCATCGAGGGCATGAGCCCCGAGGACGTCACCGTCGTCGACGGCAAGGGCAACCTGCTGTCGACCAAGGGCGGCCCCGGCTCGGTGGGCGTCGGCGGCAACAGCCGCGACCAGATGACCGCCGACTACGAGTCGCGCCAGGCCTCGCAGCTGCAGGCGGTGCTCGACAAGATCGTCGGCCCCGGGAAGGCCGTGGCGCAGGTGAACGCGACGCTGCAGTTCGACACCATCGACACGACCACCGAGCGCGTCTACACCGACCCGCAGGCCAAGCCGCTCGCGACGACGACCACCAAGGAGACCTACTCCGGCGGTGGCGGTTCAGCCAGCGGTGTGCTCGGCACCGACAACATCGCGGTGCCCAACGGCACCAGCGGCACCGGCAAGTACGACAAGACGACGACGACGACGAACAACGCCGAGTCGAAGGTCACCGAGAAGAAGAGTGCGACGCCCGGAAGCGTTGTGCGGCAGTCGGTCTCGGTGGTCGTCGACACCAAGGCCACCGGCGTCGACCTCACGAAGCTCGAGAGCGCCATCAGCACCGCGGCCGGTATCGACACCACGCGTGGTGACACGCTCAACGTGACGAGCCTGCCGTTCGACACGAGTGCTGCCACCACGGCGGCCGCCGAGCTGAAGAAGGCGGAGGCCGCGCAGCAGAAGGAGCAGCTGATCGGCTGGGCCAAGCAGGCGCTCATCATCCTGGGCATCGCGGTGCTGCTGTTCCTGATCTGGATCTCGCGGCGCAAGAAGCGTGGCGCGGTGTCGGCCGAGGAGCTCGTGCGCCTCGACCTCATGGAGCAGCGCGAGGCGGCCCTGGCCCTGCCGGGTCAGCGCCGGGCCATCGACGGCGCCGAGCAGGTGCCGGCCCTGGAGGCCAGCGGTGGTGCCGCTCCCGTGACGCCTCAGCGGCGCAAGGACGACGTGCTCGCGCTCGTGGAGCGCCAGCCCGACGAAGTGGCCGAGCTGCTGCGCGGCTGGCTCGCGGACCGCCGGAGCTGACCACCATGACGACTCCTGCTGGTGCCCTGACCACCGCCATGACCAGCCCGGCCACGCCTGCGCCGGCGATCCCGCCGCAGCCCAACCCCGCGGCGTCCCTCACGGGTGCGCAGAAGGCCGCGGTGCTCATCATGCAGCTCGGCCGCGAGCACTCCGCGCCCGTCCTGTCGCAGCTGCGCGAAGCCGAGATCGAGGAGGTCGCGACCGAGATCGTGCGCCTGCGCTCGGTGCAGGCCGACGTCGTCGACGCCGTGCTGCGCGAGTTCCAGGAGACCGTGGGCAGCGGCCAGACGGGCGCCGGCGGTGGCGTCGAGGTGGCGCACGACCTGCTCGCGGCGTCGTTCGGCGCCGAGCGGGCGTCCGCCGTCATCGACCGGCTCGCCAAGGCGCACGCCACCGATGCCTTCGCGTTCCTCGCCGACGCCGACCCCCGTACGCTCGTCAACTTCCTCAGCGGCGAGCACCCCCAGGTGATCGCCGTGGTGCTCGCGCACCTGCAGCTCGACCAGTCGTCGGTGATCCTGTCGGGTCTGCCGGCGGAGACCCAGGTGGAGGTGGCGCACCGCATCGGCACGATGGAGCGCACGAACCCCGAGATGGTGCGCGTCGTGGCCGAGGTGCTGGAGCGCCAGACGTCCACGGTGCTCACGCCCGGCCGCAACGCGGCCGCAGTGGGTGGCGTGCAGCCGCTGGTCGATCTCATCAACCGCGCCGACCCGGCCACCGAGCGCATCATCCTCGAGAACCTCGAGCGCAAGGACGCCGCGCTGGCCGAAGCCGTGCGGGCCAAGCTCTTCGTATTCGAGGACATCACCACCCTCGAGGACCGCGGTGTGCAGCTGGTGCTGCGTCAGGTCGAGACCGGCGACCTCGCCGTTGCCCTCAAGGGCGTCACCGAGCTGGTGCGCGACAAGGTGCTCAGCAACGTCTCGGAGCGCGCTCGCGAGAACCTGCTCGAGGAGATCGAGCTGCTCGGCCCGCAGCGGGTGTCGGCTGTGGAGGAGGCGCGGGCGAAGGTCGTGCAGGTGATCCGCTCGCTCGAGGAGAGCGGCCAGCTCGTGCTGCGCCGCGGGGGTGACGATGACTTCGTCAGCTAGCCTCCGTCAGTTCGCGCCGCTCTCGGCAGCCGGACGGATCGACGTCCGCGACGAGCGGCAGGCCGCGCGTGCTCTCGGGTACGCCGAGGGCTGGTCGAGCGGCAGCCGCGCGGCGGCGGCCCAGGCCGAGGCCGTACAGGCCGCGCTGCTGCAGGAGCATGAGCGCGTCTCGGCGCAGGCTGAGCACGCGGTGGCCCAGGCCGTCGCGGCGTTGCAGCACGCGGCCACGCAGCTGAGCAGCACGCTCGTCCCCACCGTGGACGACGCCGCTGACGCAGTGCTCGACGCGGCGCTCGCGCTGGCTCGCGTGATCGTCGGAGCCGAGCTCACCGTGGTCGATGCGGCCGCTCAGTCGGCGCTGCGCCGGGCCCTGCGCCCGCTGCCCACCGACACGGTGGTTACCGTGCGGCTCAACGGTTCTGACGTCGAGCTGCTCGACAGCGTCATCACGCGCACCGCCGCCGGAGACTTCTTCGAGGGCCACGCGGTGCGGCTGGTCGCCGACCCGTCCGTGCGCGCCGGCGACGCGGTGGCGGAGCAGGCTGGATCCGTCGTCGACGCCTCGATCGCGGCCGCGTTCACGCGAGCGGTCGAGGCGCTCCGTGGCGGAGAGTCGTCATGAGCACCGCTCTGGCCGACCGTCTCACCGACGCGCTGGCTGCCGCTGCGCCGCAGCGCGTCGGGCGGATCAGCGCGGTCGTCGGGCTCGTCGTCGAGGTCGTCGGCGTCGACACCGCGGTCGGTGACCTCGTGCTGCTCGCGTCGACCAACGGGCTCGACGGCGTGCCCGCAGAGGTCGTCGGCATCGCCCGAGACCACCTGCGCTGCATGCCGTTGGGCGAGATCGACGGTCTGCGCGCCGGCGACCGCGTCGTGGCGACCGGCGACGGTCTGCGCGTGCGTGTCGGGTCCGAGCTGCTCGGGCGCGTGCTCGACGGACTCGGGCGCCCGGCCGACGGCGGACCGGCCGTCACCGGAGAGCTGCTCAGCGTCAACCACCGAGCACCGGACGCGCTGTCGCGCCAGCTGGTCGACGCGCCCGTCTCGCTCGGCGTGCGGGCGCTCGACACCCTCGTGCCTGCCGGCCGCGGTCAGCGCCTCGGCATCTTCGCCGGCTCCGGCGTCGGCAAGTCGAGCCTGCTCTCGATGATCGCGCGCGGCACCAGTGCCTCGGTGAGCGTCCTCGCCCTGGTGGGCGAGCGCGGCCGCGAGGTGCGCGAGTTCGTCGAGGGTGACCTCGGCGAGGCCGGCCTGGCCCGCTCGGTGGTCGTCGTCGCGACGTCGGACGCACCCGCGGTGACGCGGCTGCGCGCGGCGTTCGTGGCCACGCGTATCGCCGAGTGGTTCCGCGACGGCGGTCTCGACGTCCTGCTCATGATGGACAGCCTCACGCGCGTGGCTATGGCCCAGCGCGAGATCGGCCTGTCGAACGGCGAGCCGCCGGCCACGCGCGGATACCCGCCCTCGACGTTCGCGCTGCTGCCCCGGCTGCTCGAGCGCGCTGGGCCGGCCGCGACCGGCACCATCACGGGCATCTACACCGTGCTCGTCGACGGCGACGACCACAACGAGCCGATCGCCGATGCCGCACGGTCGATCCTCGACGGCCACATCACCCTGTCGCGCCGCCTGGCCACCGCCGGCCACTTCCCGTCCATCGACGTGCTGGAGTCGGTCTCGCGGGTCGTCGGCGCCGTGACCACGCCCGAGCAGCGTGCGGCGGCGACGGT
>JBQCES010000275.1:0-3085 GCA_051960055.1 Angustibacter sp.
TGCGGACGCGGAAGTCGATGAGCTGCAGACGTCGCAGCTCGGGGTAGGCGGACGACAGCGCCTCGCGCAGCGCGTGGTCGAGGGCGTTGACCGGGCCGTTGCCCTCGCCGGTGGCGACGACGCGACGCCCGGCTGCCACCACCTTCACGGTCGCCTCCGAGGTGGCCGTCTCGTCCCCGCGCGCATCGGTGATGACCCGCCAGCTCTCGACGTCGAAGTAGTGCGGCCGCGCACCTTCGACCTCCTCGCGCAGGATCAGCTCGAACGACGCGTCGGCGGCGTCGAACGTGTAGCCGCGAGCCTCCAGCGCCTTGACCCGGTCGGTGACACGCGCGAGCAGGTCGTCGCGACCCGACAGGTCGTAGCCGAGCTCACGTCCCTTGAGCTCGATCGACGCGCGTCCAGCCATCTCCGACACCAGCGTGCGCATGTCGTTGCCGACGGCGACCGGGTCGGTGTGCTGGTACAGGTCTGGGTCGATCCGCAGGGCGCTGGCGTGCAGCCCGGCCTTGTGCGCGAACGCGCTCGCGCCGACGTACGGCTGGCGCGAGTACGGGACGACGTTGGTGATCTCGCTGACGGCGTGGGCGATGCGCGTCGCCTCCTGCAAGCGCACGGGGTCGAGCACGTCGCGGCCCTGCTTGATGACCAGGTTGGCCACGACGGTCACCAGGTCGGCGTTGCCGGTGCGCTCGCCGTACCCGTTGAGCGTGCCCTGAACGTGCGTCGCCCCGGCGTCGACGGCGGCCAACGTGTTCGCCACAGCGCAGCCGGTGTCGTTGTGGCAGTGGATGCCCAGCCGCGCGCCCGTGGTGCCGAGCACCTCGTGCACGACGTCGGCGACCTGCGGCGGCAGCATGCCGCCGTTGGTGTCGCAGAGCGTCACCACCTCGGCGCCGGCCTCAGCCGCCACCCGCACTACCTCGACGGCGTACTTGGGGTCGTCGAGGAAGCCGTCGAAGAAGTGCTCGGCGTCGAGCACCACGCGCCGGCCCTCGCGCACCAGCAGGTCGACGGTGTCGCGCACCATGTCGAGGTTCTCGGCCGGCGTGGTGCGCAGCGCCAGGTCGACGTGCCGCGAGTGGCTCTTGGCCACGAGCGTCACGACCGGCGCCTGCGACTCCAGAAGGGCCACGACCTGAGGATCGGCGGCGGCCGTGGTGCCCGGACGGCGGGTCGCGCCGAACGCAGCGAGCACGGCATGGCGCAGGGTCAGCTGCTCCGCTGCGAGGGCGAAGAACTCGGTGTCCTTGGGGATCGCCCCGGGCCACCCACCCTCGATGAAGCCGACCCCCAGGTCGTCCAGGTGTCGGGCGATGGCGAGCTTGTCGTGCACCGAGAGCGCGAGGCCCTCCTGCTGGGCGCCGTCGCGCAGGGTCGTGTCGTAGACGTGGAAGTCACCGCTGAGCGTCACGGTCGTCCTGCTTTCTCGCCTCGCGTGCTGCGTGCCGGTCCATCCAGTCTGACAACGAAAAAGACCCCCCGAGCACGGGAGGTCTGGCGCGTCGTCGGACCCTCTGGTCCGTCGGCGCGCCTCACGTAATGATCCACCTGGTGAACATGACTCCGTCAGGATCGCACCGATCTCAGCCTGCGGCCAGACCGTCTCAGGATCTGGCCGCCACGGCCCGGCGGAGCCGCGGTCTCAGACCAGGCGGTGCAGCCAGCCGTGCGCGTCGGGCACGCGGCCGTACTGCACGTCGAGCAGCGCACTGCGCACCGCCGAGGTGACCTCACCGGTGCCACCGCCGGAGACGACGCACTCGCCGTCCGGCCAGACCAGCCGGCCCACCGGCGTCACCACGGCGGCCGTGCCGCACGCGAACACCTCGCGGATCGCGCCGGACGCCGCACCCTCGCGCCACTCGTCGACGTCGATCCGGCGCTCGACCACCTTGTGGCCCATGTCGTCGAGCAGCGTGATGATCGAGTCGCGGGTGACACCCTCGAGGATCGTGCCGGTGAGCTCGGGCGTGACGACGCTGCCGTCGTCGAGCACGAAGTAGAGGTTCATGCCGCCGAGCTCCTCCACCCAGCGGTGCTCGATCGCGTCGAGGAAGCACACCTGGTCGCAGCCGTGCTCGGACGCCTCGACCTGCGCGGCCAGGCTGGCGGCGTAGTTGCCACCGCACTTGGCCGCGCCGGTGCCGCCGGGCGCGGCTCGGCTGTACTCCTGCGACAGCCAGATCGACACCGGCTTCACGCCGCCGACGAAGTAGGGACCAGCCGGCGAGGCGATGACGCAGAACGTCACCTCGGACGCCGGACGCACGCCGAGGAACGCCTCGGACGCGAACATGAACGGCCGCAGGTACAGGCTCGCCTCCCCCGAGCCCGGCGCCGGCACCCAGTCGACGTCGGTGGCGACCAGGGCCCGCACCGCCTCGACGAAGTCCTCGGCCGGCAGCTCCGGCAGGGCCAGGCGCCGTGCCGACCGCTGGAACCGCGCGGCGTTCTGGTCGGGCCGGAACGCCCACACCGAGCCGTCGTCGTGGCGGTACGCCTTGAGCCCCTCGAAGATCTCCTGCGCGTAGTGCAGCACCGCCGACGACGGGTCGAGCTGCAGGGGGCCGTACGGGCGCACCTGCGCGTCGTGCCAGCCGCGTCCGGCCGTCCAGGTGGCCAGCGCCATGTGGTCGGTGAAGTGCTTGCCGAACCCCGGGGCGGCGAGGACGGCGGCCCGCTCGTCGTCAGGCAGGCGGGACGAGGACGGCGTGAGCGCGAAGTCGAGCATGTTCGGACGCTACCGCACCCGGTGCACGAGCGTCCGTGCGTGCTCAAGGACTCGGCTTCGGACGCCGAAAAGAGAGCGTGGTGCTCGCAGGGGAGGTCGCGCAAGGCGACCGTGGGCGGCGCTGGTTGTGCCGCACGGAGATGGAGCGTGCCCGTTTCATCGACATGAACGAGCGGGTGCGCTCGGCGCGGCGTGTCCAGGGACTGTCGATGGGCCTCGCGGTGCTCATCTCCGCGCCGGTGTACGGCTGGTGGGTCACGCTGCTCGTCGTGGGTGCGATCGCCCCGCTCGCGGTCCTCGAGAAGGTGCCCGAGCGCACCATCACGCTCGAGCGCGCCTCCGCGGCGAGCA
>JBQCES010000276.1:0-5103 GCA_051960055.1 Angustibacter sp.
CCCTCAAGCAGTGCACGGCGCTCCTGCCGGTGGCGGCCACCGCTGCGGCCGTGGGGCTCACCGCGTGGGACGACGGGCCTGAGCAGGTGAAGGCGCGTCGCGCCTTCGCCGCCAGCCTCGACCGGCTGCGGGTCGACACCCACCCCAGCGCGCGTGTCGAGGCCGACCTGCGCATGATGGCCGCTGCGCTGCGCCGCCACGCGTCGTCCGGGCGGGCCCTCGCGGCCTCGCGCGACTACACGCAGGCCCTCGACGACGTCGGGCGGTTCGTCGACGAGACCTGCGGCGACCACTGAAGGCTCGATCGCCTCGGCGGCAACGGGTTCGGCGCCCCCGTAGACTCCTGGCATGACCCGGTACGGCGCGCAGTTCGGCCCTGACATCACGTTCCTCGGCGTCGACCGCTGCGACCTCGACGATCCCAGCACGTACGAGGGCGCCGACGTCGTCATCGTCGGCGCGCCGTTCGACGGCGGGACGTCGCACCGCCCGGGCACGCGCTTCGGCCCGCAGGCGATCCGGATGACCGACTACCTGCCGCACGACGGCTCGCGGCCCAGCCTGGCCCTGCGCACCGACGGCCTGCAGGACCTGCGCGTCGTCGACGCCGGGGACGTCGAGATGTACTCCGGCGACATCGAGACGGCCTTGCCGGCGCTCGAGGCCGCGGTCGAGAAGGTGGCCCGAGCCGGCGCCATCCCGGTGGTGCTCGGCGGTGACCACTCGATCGCCTACCCGGACGCCAAGGGCGTCGCGAACGTCCTCGGCCACGGTCGGGTCTCGATGATCCACTTCGACGCGCACGCCGACACCGGCGACATCGAGTTCGGCTCGCTGTGGGGGCACGGCCAGCCGATGCGCCGGCTCATCGAGTCCGGTGCGCTGCGCGGCGACCGGTTCCTGCAGGTCGGCCTGCGCGGCTACTGGCCCGGGCCGGAGACCCTCGACTGGATGGCGGGTCAGTCGATGCGCTCGTACGAGATGACCGAGATCGTGCACCGCGGCCTCGACGAGTGCCTCACCGAGGCCTTCGCCATCGCGACCGACGAGTGCGAAGGCGTGTTCCTGTCGGTCGACATCGATGTCTGCGACCCCGGGCACGCGCCGGGCACCGGTACGCCCGAGCCCGGCGGACTGTCGGCGCGCCAGCTGCTCGACGCGGTGCGCCGCATCTGCCTGCAGCTGCCGGTGGTGGGCGTCGACGTCGTCGAGGTCAGCCCGCCGTACGACCACGCCGACATCACGGCGGCGCTGGCCAACCGCGTGGTGCTCGAGTCCCTCAGCGCCATCGCGCGGCGCCGGCGCGACGCCGCCGGCGGCCCGGCGTGGGACCCGGCGCAGCCGCTGCTCGACGGGCGGTAGCCGCTCAGGCGCGCTAGGAACGGTGGGTGCAGATCATGGAGGCGCCCGCATGAGGATCACCGACACCAGCGACCTGTGGTGGAAGACCGCCGTCGTCTACTGCCTCGACGTCCAGACGTTCATGGACTGGAACGACGACGGCCAGGGAGACCTGCCGGGGCTCGCGCAACGCATCGACTACCTCGCCGACCTCGGCGTCACCTGCCTGTGGCTCATGCCGTTCTACCCGACGGCGAACCGCGACGACGGCTACGACATCACCGACTTCTACGGCGTGGACCCGCGGGCCGGCACCCACGGTGACTTCGTCGAGGTCGTGCGCACGGCCCGCGACCGCGGCATGCGCGTGATCATCGACCTCGTCGTCAACCACACCTCCGACCAGCATTCGTGGTTCACGGAGGCTCGACGCAGCAAGGACTCACCGCTGCGCGACTACTACGTCTGGCGCTCGGACCCGCCGCCCGACACCTCCGACCAGGTGGTCTTCCCCGACAAGGAGGACAGCATCTGGGAGCTCGACGAGCGCACGGGCGAGTGGTATCTGCACCACTTCTACCGCTCGCAGCCCGACCTCAACATCACCAACCCCATCGTGCGTGACGAGATCGCCAAGATGATGGGGTTCTGGCTCGAGCTCGGGGTCAGCGGCTTCCGGGTCGACGCGGTGCCGTTCCTCATCGGCGTCGACAACGTGGGGGAGAAGGACCGTGAGCGCCTGCCCGACCCGCACGACTGGCTGCGTGCGCTGCGGCAGGTCGTCAGCCGGCGCACCGGCGACGGCGTGCTCCTCGGCGAGGTGAACCTGCCCCACGACGGCCAGCTGCTCTTCTTCGGTGGTGAAGCGGGCGACGAGCTGACGATGATGTTCGACTTCATCAGCATGCAGAACCTCTACCTGTCGCTGGCGCGCCAGGACGCGCGGCCGCTGGCGCAGGCGCTCACCGAGCGTCCGCAGATCCCGGACGACTGCCAGTGGGTCACGTTCGTGCGCAACCACGACGAGCTCACGCTCGACAAGCTGAGTGACGCCGAGCGCGAGGAGGTCTTCGCCGCGTTCGGTCCCGAGCCCGAGATGCAGCTCTACGGCCGCGGGCTGCGCCGCCGCGTACCGCCCATGCTCGACGGCGACCCGCGCCGCATCCGGATGGTCTACAGCCTGCTGTTCTCACTGCCCGGCACGCCCGCGCTCTTCTACGGCGAGGAGATCGGTATGGGGGAGGACCTCGACGTGCCCGGCCGACTCGCCGTCCGCACGCCGATGCAGTGGACCAGCGAGGCGAACGGCGGCTTCTCCCGCGCGCAGCGGCGCCGGCTCGTGCGGCCAGTCGTCGAGGGCGGCTTCAGCCCCGAGCACGTCAACGTGGCCGACCAGCGCACCGAGCCCGAGTCGATGCTCGAGTTCATCTCGCTGCTCATCCGGCGCTACCGCGAGTCGCCCGAGCTGGGCTGGGCGGACTTCCACGTCATCGACCAGCCGCACACGTCGGTGCTCGCCCACCGCTGCACCTGGGACGACGCCTCCCTGGTGGCGGTGCACAACCTGGCGCCGGAGGCGGTCGAGGTGCCGCTGACCATCGAGGGCTGCGGTGCCGACCACCGGCTCATGGACCTGCTGCAGGACGGCGGAATCACGCCGGACGCGAAGGGTCGGGTCGACGTCCGGCTCGACGGGTACGGCTACCGCTGGCTGCGCGTCGTCGAGCCCGGAAGCCGCCGGCTCATCTGACGGCTACCTCCGTCCGACGGCGGTCGCGACCCCGGGCTGGAGCACGCGCAGGCGCGCACCGAGCCCGGCGTCGGCGAAGGCCCGGACGACGTCGTCGAGCCCCTCGCTGAAGTGCGCCCACGAGTCGGCGTGCACCGGCACGACCACTGCGTCACCCAGCAGCCGCGCGGCCTCGACGGCGTCGGCGGCCGTGAGCGTGAGCGGCGCGTCGATCGACGGCGTGCGGGCCGCCCCGGCGAACAGCAGCGCGACGTCGATCTCGCCCACCCGGTCGGCGATCTCGCGCACGTGCTCGATCGCGGCGTTGTCGCCCGACACGTACACCGTCGGCAGGCCGTCGCCGCTCAGCACGAAGCCGGTGACCGTGCCGGTCTTGGGCTCGCATCCCTCCGGACCGTGCCGCGCCGGGACGGCGGTGACCACCAGCGCCCCGCTGTCCGGGCGTTCGAGCACAGTCCGCTGCCACGGCGCCAGGCCGTGCACTGCGGCCCGCCGCTCGGCGGCTTCGGGGGTCGAGAACGCCACCGGGACCTGCGAGAGGAGAGCCTGGCCCGACGCGTCGAGGTTGTCGGCGTGCTGGTCGTGCGAGAGCAGGATCGCGTCGACCGGCAGCACCTGAGCTGCCGCGAGCGCGGCGGGCTCCGTACGGCGCAGCACGGCCCCGGACGGCGCGCGGTACTCGCCCGGCGGGTCGAACGTCGGGTCGACCAGCAGGCGCAGCCCGCCGAGCTCGACGAGGGTCGTCGGGCCGCCGACGTGGGTGAGGATCAGGGACATGCGTTGGCTCCGGAGCGTAGGTCGGGCGCGTCAGCGCAGGAGGTCACGGTACGCGGGCCACGTGCCCGCCGACGTGGTGGTGCGCTCGGCAGCCAGGATCGCCCGGACGACCGCCCGCGTGGTGCAGTCGGCCGCCGCCGTCAGCAGAGCGTGCAGCTCCAACGGGTCGGGAGCCGGGCGCTCGCCCGTGGCCAGCGCGAAGGCGGTGTCGCCGTCGAACATCGTGTGCACCGGTGAGACCGCCCGGGCCAGACCGTCGTGGCTGACGCCCGCCACCTTCGCGCACTGGGCCTTGGTCAGCGTGCGGTCGGTGGCCACGACCACGAGCGTCGTCGCCCCGCCCGCAGCCGCGGCGCGAGCCGCTCGCTCGGCCATCAGCCGAGCCTGGAAGTCCTGCACCGCAGGCAGATCCGGCGTCCCGAGGTCGAGCTCGCCCGCCACCAGGTGACGGGCCCCCCACAGCTCTCCGGTCGCCGGGTCGAAGACCGAGCCGACGGCGTTCACCACGACGAGCGCGGCCACCGTGGCACCGTCGTCGAGCACCTGGCTCGCCGAGCCCAGACCGCCCTTGAGGCCACCGGCTACGGTGCCCGTGCCCGCCCCGACGGCTCCCTCGGCCACCCCCTCCGCCGACGCCGCCTCGCACGCCGCGACGCCGGACGCCGGCCCCGGCCGATGCGTGACGTCCCCGCCGCGGCCGAGGTCGAACACCACGGCGGCAGGCACGATGGGCACGCGCGGCCCGCCCGGCCCGACCTCGTAGCCGACGCCGGTGCGCTCGAGGTGCGCCATCACACCGTCCGCGACGGCCAGCCCGAAGGCGCTGCCGCCGGTGAGCACCACGGCGTGGACGCGCTCGACGGCGTTGCGCGGGTCGAGCAGGTCGGTCTCGCGGGTGCCCGGGCCACCGCCGCGGACGTCGACGCCCGCGACCGCGCCCTCGGGTGGCGCGAGCACCACCGTGGCCCCCGTCAGCCAGCCGTCGCCTGCGTGCGTCGCGTGGCCGACCGCCAGCCCCGCCACGTCGACGAGGGAGTTCGTGGGGCCGGTGCGGGCGGTCATGACCGCATCATGCCCGCATCATGCCTCGCCGGCGTGCTGCACGACCCCGTAGCCGAGCCCGCGCCGCGACGGCGGTGCCGGCTCGGCCCGCTCGACCGGGCAGCGCTCATCCGGGCACGCGAGCTCGTCGCACAGCCGGCACATCGACTCGCCGGTGAGCAGGTCGTCGGTGA
>JBQCES010000277.1:0-5623 GCA_051960055.1 Angustibacter sp.
CGCCACCCGCGCAGCCTGCCCCGTGAGGCTGGGGATCAGCTGCGAGCGGCGAGCAGCTCCGCGATCTGCACGGTGTTGAGGGCCGCACCCTTGCGCAGGTTGTCGTTGCTGACGAACAGCGCGAGCCCGCGACCCCCTTCGACCCCGGGGTCGACGCGGATCCGGCCGACGTAGCTCGGGTCCTTACCGGCCGCCTGCAACGGCGTCGGCACATTCGACAGCTCGACCCCCGGTGCCGTCGAGAGCACCTCGGTCGCTCGCGCCGGTGAAATCGGACGGGCGAACTCGGCGTTGATCGACAGCGAGTGCCCGGTGAAGACGGGCACCCGCACGCAGGTGCCGGAGACGAGCAACTCAGGGATGTCGAGGATCTTGCGGCTCTCGTCGCGGAGCTTCTGCTCCTCGTTGGTCTCGTTGCTGCCGTCATCGACGATCTTGCCCGCCAGCGGCAGCACGTTGAAGGCGATCGGCTTCACGTACGCGTTCGGCTGCGGCATCTCGACCGAGCGGCCGTCGAACGCGAGCCCGGCCGCGACGTCCGCCACCTTGCGCACCTGCTCGTCGAGCTCGGCGACGCCCTTGCCACCGGAGCCCGAGACCGCCTGGTACGACGAGACGTAGAGGCGGCGCAGGCCGGCCTCGCGGTGCAGCGGCGAGAGCACCGGCATCGCGGCCATGGTGGTGCAGTTGGGGTTGGCGACGATGCCCTTGGGCGTGTCGGACAGGTCGTCGGCGTTGACCTCGCTGACGACGAGCGGCACCTGGGGGTCCATGCGCCAGGCGCTGGAGTTGTCGACCACGATGCCCCCGGCCGCGGCGACGCGCGGCGCGAGCTCGAGCGAGGCCCCCATGCCTTTGCTGAACAGCGCGAGGTCGATGCCGCTCAGGTCAGCCGTGGCCGAGTCCTCGACCGTGACGGTGCCGCCGGCCCACGGCAGCGTCGTGCCCGCCGACCGGGCCGACGCCAGGAACCGGACGTCGTCCAGGGGGAAGCTCCGCTCGGCGAGGAGGGTCCGCATGACCCCGCCGACCTGACCTGTGGCTCCGAAGACCGCGACGCGCATGGCACCAGGGTAGGCGCTCCCACGCCTCGGACGGCGAACCGCCCGTCCCGCGAGACGGGGCAGGGCAGGGTCGGGTGCGGTCAGAAGCCGAGGCGCTGCATCTGCTTGGGGTCGCGCTGCCAGTCCTTGGCCACCTTGACGTGCAGGTCGAGGTAGACCTTCTGCCCCAGCAGGGCCTCGATCGAGCGGCGGGCGCGCGAGCCGACGTCCTTGAGCCGTGCGCCGCCACGGCCGATGACGATCGCCTTCTGCGACGAGCGCTCCACGAACAGGTTGACCCGCACGTCGAGCATCGGGCGGTCGTCGGGGCGGTCCTCGCGCGGCAGCATCTCCTCGACCACGACCGCCAGGCTGTGCGGCAGCTCGTCGCGCACGCCCTCGAGCGCCGCCTCGCGGACCAGCTCGGCCACCATCACCGCCTCCGGCTCGTCGGTGAGCTCACCCTCGGGGTACAGGGGGGGGCCGGCGGGCAGGTGCTTCACCAGCACGTCGGAGACGACGTCGACCTGCTCGTCGCGCACTGCGGAGACCGGCACGATGTCGTCCCAGGTGCCGAGCTGGTCGATGGCGATGAGGTGCTCGGCCAGGCGCGCGCGGTCGACGGTGTCGATCTTCGTGGCGATGGCCACGACCGGCGTCCCTCGGCCCTCGCGGCGGATCGCGGCGAGCTCGTTCGCGATGAACCGGTCACCCGGGCCGACCTTCTGGTCGGCCGGTAGGCAGAAGCCGACGACGTCGACCTCGCTCAGGGTCTCGCGCACGAGGTCGTTGAGGCGCTGGCCGAGCAGCGTGCGCGGCCGGTGCAGTCCCGGGGTGTCGACCAGCACGAGCTGGGCGTCCGGCCGGGTGACGATGCCGCGGATCACGTGCCGCGTCGTCTGCGGCTTGCTCGAGGTGATCGCGACCTTCTCGCCGACGAGCGCGTTGGTCAGCGTCGACTTGCCGGCGTTCGGACGACCGACGATGCAGGCGAAACCCGACCGGTGCTCGCTCATGCGCGCTGCTCGCTCATCCACGCTGCCTTCTCATCTACCCAGTGTCGCAGGCTCGGGCGAGGGGCGTGGTGCCGCGGGACGCCGAGCCGCGAGCGCGAGGGCGAGCAGCACGAGCGCCGCGCCGAGCCAGCCCAGCCCGGACAGTCGCTCCCCCAGCACCAGCACGCCGAGCAGCGCGGCCACGACCGGCTCGGCCAGCGCGATCGTCGAGGCCACCGACGCCGCCACGCTGCGCAGCCCGGCCGCGAACAACCGGTACGCCAGCGCCGTCGGCACCAGGCCCAGGTAGACCGCCATGAGCAGGCCCGACGGCGTCGCCAGCCAGTGCAGGTCGGTGACAGCCAGCGCAGGGAGCAGCACCACCGCGGCCACGGTGAAGGCGACCGCGGTCGTGACGGCCGGGACGGCCCCGCCGGCCACCGCGCGGCCGGTGGCCACGGTGTACGTGGCGTACGACAGACCGGCGCCGAGCGCGAGCAGCGTGCCGCCGACCGTGAGCCGCGCGCCGCCTCCACCGAGCACGAGCAGCAGCAGCCCGACCACCGCGAGCGCCGTCGCGACCGCCCACCGGGCCGTGACCCGGCGGGAGATGAGTCCGGCGAACAGCGGCGCCGAGCCGATCGCCACGAGCGTGCCCACGGCGACGCCGGTGAGCACCACCGCGGCGAGGAAGGTCACCTGGAACGCGGCCTGGGCCACGCCGGCGACCAAGGTCGCCGGACGCCGCACCTCTCCGGCGGCGCCGCCGCCGCGCAGGTGCGGCCAGGCGAAGGCGACGAGCAGCACCGCGGCCACCACGAGCCGGGCCGCACCCACCGAGGCAGCCGGCGCGTCAGGCCCGAGCACGCGGGCGGTGCCGATCGTGCCGAAGAGCGTCGCGGCGGCGAGCACGAGCAGGCCACCGCGCGCGGGGCGGCCGGCGTCCGGCGTCACTGCGGCGCCTGCGCATCGCTCTCGGCGTCGACCTCCGCCGCCTCCCGGACGTCACGCACCACCACCGTGGCGATGCGGTGCCGGCGACCGGCCGGGCGCTCGGCCGTGAGCTCGAGCCCCTCGACCACGGCCTGCGCGCCCGGGATCGGAACGCGCCCCAGCGCCTTCGACAGCAGGCCGCCGACGGTGTCGACGTCCTCGTCGTCGAGCTCGAGACCGAACAGCTCACCCAGCTCGTCGACGTGCAGGTTCGAGCGCACTCGCACCGAGCCGTCGTCGAGCGGCTCGACGGCGGCGTCCTCGCGGTCGTACTCGTCGGTGATCTCCCCGACGATCTCCTCGAGCACGTCCTCGATGGTCACCAGCCCGGCCGTGCCGCCGTACTCGTCGACGACGATCGCGACGTGGGTCTGGTCGCGCTGCATCTCACGCATGAGGTCGTCGACGGGCTTGCTCTCGGGCACGTAGAGCACCGGCCGCATCACCACACTCACCGGCACCGACTGCTCGGACGCCGCGTCGCTGTAGACCCGGCGGGTGACGTCCTTGAGGTAGAGCATTCCGAGCACGTCGTCGGCGCCGCCGTCGCCGACGACCGGGATGCGCGAGAACCCCGATCGCAGAAACAGCGACAACGCCTGGCGCAGCACCTTGTCCTGCTCGATGGTGACCATGTCGGTGCGCGGCACCATGACCTCGCGCACGATGGTGTCGCCCAGCTCGAACACCGAGTGCAGCATCTCCTGCTCGTCGGCCTCGATCACGGCGTTCTCGCCGGCCAGGTCGAGCAGCTCGCGCAGCTCGGCCTCGTTGGCGAAGGGGCCGTCGCGGTAGCCCCGCCCGGGGGTCACGGCGTTGCCGACGGCCACCAGCAGGCGCGCGATCGGGCCGAGCAGCCGGGCCAGCATGACCAGCACGGGCGCGGCCGCCAGCGCGACCACCTCGGAGTGCTGGCGCCCGAGGGTGCGCGGGCTGACGCCCACCAGCACGAAGGACGCCACGACCATCACGACCGCCGCGACGAGCAGCGCGACCCACTGCCGGTCGAACGCGCGCGTGGCCATGATCGTGACGAAGACGGCCGCGAACGACTCGCAGACCACGCGCACGAACGTCGACACCGACAGGTACGGGGCGCTCGCGGCCGTCACCTGCAGCAGCGAGCCGGCGCCGCGGCGTCCCTCCTCCACCAGGTGCTCCGCACGCAGCCGGCTGACCCGCGAGATCGAGGCCTCAGCCGCCGCGAGAGCAGCAGCGAGCACGACGAGCAGGACGACGGCGAGCGCGAAGCGCACGTCGGAGGCGCTCATGAGGCGGGGCGACCTCGCTCGGCCAGGAAGGTGAGCAGCAGCCGACGCTGCAGCTCGAACATCTGCTTCTCCTCGTCGGGTTCGGCGTGGTCGAAGCCCAGCAGGTGCAGGATGCCGTGGGTCGTGAGCAGCAGGAGCTCCTCGGCCGCGGTGTGGCCGGCCTCGGCCGCCTGCTTCTGCGCCACCGACGGGCACAGGACGACGTCACCGAGCAGGCCCGGCTCCGGCTCCTCGTCGTCGGTGCCCGGCCGCAGCTCGTCCATGGGGAAGCTCATGACGTCGGTGGGGCCGGGCAGGTCCATCCACTGCACGTGCAGCCGCTCCTTCGCCGGCTCGTCGACGAGCACGATCGACAGCTCGGCCTGTGGGTGCACCCGCATGGCGTCGAGGACGTGGCGCGCCAGCAGCACCAGCTCCCGCTCGTCGCAGTCGTAGCTGGTCTCGTTGTTGACCTCGATGCTCATCGACGCGACCTGCGCGCGGCCCGGTTGCCGACCGGCCCACCCGGGCTCTCGGCCTGGCTCGCGTCCCAGCGACCGTAGGCGTCGACGATCTCGCCGACGAGCCGGTGCCGGACGACGTCGTGGCTGGTCAGCTGAGCGAAGTGGACGTCGTCGAGGCCGTCGAGGATCCGCTGCACCACGCGCAGACCGGACTGCGTCCCGGTCGGCAGGTCGACCTGCGTGACGTCGCCGGTGACGACGATCTTGGAGCCGAACCCGAGCCGGGTCAGGAACATCTTCATCTGCTCCGCCGAGGTGTTCTGCGCCTCGTCGAGGATGATGAACGCGTCATTCAACGTACGACCCCTCATGTATGCCAGGGGTGCGACCTCGATGGTGCCGGCGGCCATGAGCCGCGGGATCGAGTCGGGGTCGAGCATGTCGTGCAGCGCGTCGTACAGCGGCCGCAGGTAGGGGTCGATCTTCTCGGTCAAGGTGCCGGGCAGGAAGCCCAGCCGCTCGCCCGCCTCGACGGCCGGGCGGGTGAGGATGATCCGGTTGACCCGCTTGGCCTGCAGCGCCTGCACCGCCTTGGCCATGGCGAGGTAGGTCTTACCCGTGCCGGCCGGGCCGATGCCGAAGACCACGGTGTTGTCGTCGATCGCGTCGACGTAGCGCTTCTGGTTGAGCGTCTTGGGCCGGATCTTCTTGCCGCGGTTCGACAAGATGTTCATGGTCAGCACGTCGGCCGGGCGCTCGGTGGTCTGCTGGCGCAGCATCGCGACGGACCGGTCGACGGCGTCCCGCGTCAGCGGCTGACCCACCGCGATCACCCGCAGCATCTCGTCGACGAGCCGCTCGAGCAGGGCGACCTCGCC
>JBQCES010000278.1:0-4536 GCA_051960055.1 Angustibacter sp.
TCACGAAGAGCAGCCCCAGCACCGTCAGCGGGACGTACCGGGCGGTCGCCTGCCGCCGTCGGACGGTCGCGGTCATGGCCATGGCTCAGGCCTTCCTCTCGCGGAACAGCCAGAACACCCCGACGCTCAGCACCATCAGGATCACCGTGAGCACGTACGACATCGCTGCCGCATCGCCCATGTGGTAGTTCCGCAGCCCGGTGTCGGTGATGTAGTAGATGACCGTGCGCGTCTCGACGCCGGGCGCGCCGCGGGTCATGAGGTAGGCCTGGCCGAACATGTTGGCCGACGCGATGATCGTGATCATCGTGACGAAAGACAGCACCGGCCGCAGCCCCGGGAACGTCACGTTCCAGAAGCTCTGCCACCGGTTGGCGCCGTCGACCCGCGCCGCCTCGTACAGCTCAGGCGAGATGTCCTGCAGGCCGGCGAGGTAGATGACGGCGTTGAAGCCGAGGGTCCACCACACCGTGACGCCGATCAGCGCCACCCAGGCGGCCGGCGTCGACGTGAGCCAGGCGATGTCGTCGGGGAGGCCGATGGCCCCGAGGTACTGGTTGACGACGCCGATGTTGGAGTCGAGCAGGAAGCGCCAGATGACGGCGACGACGGCGACGCCGAGGACATACGGCGCGAAGTAGATCGCGCGAAACAGGTTGCGGCCGGGGAACTTCTTGTTCATCACGAGCGCCACGAGCAACGGGATCACGAGCAGCAGCGGCACACTGAACAGCGTGAAGATGCCGGTGGCCCGCATCGCCGACCAGAAGTCGGAGAACGTGGTCGAGCTCGGGTCGACGAGCTTGGCGTAGTTGTCGAGTCCCACCCAGGGTTTGCCCGGCAGCGTGTAGTCGTAGTCGTGCAGGCTGATCCAGACGCCGTAGACGATCGGGGCGATCACGAACACCCCGAACAGCACGAGGTACGGCGTCATGAACAGCCACGCGGCACCGGTCTGGTTCGTCGTGCTGCGCCGGCGACGCCTCGGTGCGGTGCCGCCCAGCACCGCACCGCTCGCCGCGTCCGGAGCCGGCGCGGCTCCGGACGTCGGACGGTCGGTCTGCGGGGCCGTCATGGTCAGGCCTCGAACTTCTTCTTGTTCGCCTCCATCAGCTGGCTCGCCCTGTCGGCAGCCGACTTCAGCGCGTCGGCTGGCTGCTTCTTGCCGAGCACGGCGTCGGCCACGGCGATCTCCAGCGTCTGGGCCTGGACGTCGCCGAGCCCCGGCACGGGCGGCAGGAACCGCAGGTTCTGGACCTCAGCGGCGATGGGACCCTGCGTGGTCTCCTGCACCTTCGCGCTCTCGCGCACCGACTTGCGGGCCGGGATCATGCCGGCACCGGCCCAGTCGGCCGAGTGCTTGCTCATCCAGTCGATGAACGTCTTGGCGGCGTTGAGCTTGTTCTCGTCACTCGTGGCCTGCCGGGTGATGTAGAAGTTGTGCGAGTTGGCCCACGCGAGCGGCTGGCCGCCGATGTTCGGCAGCGGGGCCAGCGCGAACGGCAGCCCGGACGCCTTGAGGTCGTTGCTCTGCCAGATGCCGTCCCATGTCGTCGCGAGCTTCTTGTTCTTGAAGCCGACGTACTGCGAGTCCTGGGCGACGTTGGTCGGGCTGTAGCCCTTCTTGATGACGTCGACCATCCAGGTGAGCGCCTTGACGCCGGCGTCGGAGTCGAAGGTGGCCTTGGCGCCGTCGGGCGCGTACGGCTCACCGCCGAACTGCCAGAGCAGCGACAGGAACATCAGGTGCGCCGGCCAGCGGCTCGGCATCCAGAACGGGTACTGGATGCCCGCCGACTTGAGCTTGGCCAGCGCGTCCTGCAGCGACGCGTCGTCCTTCGGTGCGCCGCTGACGCCGGCCTGCTTGAACATGTCGGTGTTGTAGTACTGCGCCAGCGAGTGGACGTCGAGCGGGATGCCGTAGCGCTTGCCCTTGTAGATGCCGGCGTCCCATACCTCCTTCGGGAAGTCGTCAGCGGTGAGGCTCAACGACTTCGCGAGGTCGTCGATCGGCACGATCACGTTGCGGGCGGCGTTGGTGGCCAGCTGGTCGAGGTGCATCGCACCGACGTCCGGGCCCTTGCCGGCCTGCACGGCCGCGGGGACGCGCTGGTAGTACTGCGCCCACTCGACGGTGTTGGACGTGATGGTGATCTTCGGGTTGTCCTTCATGAACTGCTCGACCATCTTCTTCATGAACGGGCCGTCACCACCGGTGAAGCCGTTCCAGTACGACAGCGTGATGGCCGGGCCGTCGTAGCTGCCCTTGAAGGTGCTGCCGGCGGCCTTGCCCCCGGCGGTGTCGCCGGCCGACTTGCCGCCACCGCACGCGCTCAGCAGCGCGCCGGTGGCGACGACGCCACCCAGCGTGATGAACCGACGACGGCTGACGCCGTCAGGGGTGATGAGCTCGGACATGGTGGGTGCCTCTTCTCCGGTGGTGGGGGTTGGCGCTCAGCGGTGGTCGACGGGTCAGCGGTACAGACGGAAGTAGTCGAAGTCGTTGGTGGCGCCGGCTCCGCCGTGCGACACCAGACCGACGCGCAGCTGCGAGCCGGCGGGCAGGGTCCAGACGCCGCCGCGAACCCAGGGGTCGCCGGGTCGCCGGCTCCACGCGCGCAGCAGGTGCTCGCCGGTGGCGGCGTCGACGTGGTGGGTGATCCGCAGCTCGGTGGTCGTGTCGGGCGGCCCGACGATCGTGCCGCCGTACGACAGGCGGCCCGCGTACGGCATCTCCTTGCCGAACTCGGTCTGCCGGGTGTTCCAGATCGCCACGTGCGACAGCCGCACGAACAGGTCGTCGTCGACGTACACGACGAGGCCGCCCTGCTGGAAGTTGCGGACATCATCGGTGCCGAGGTCGTTGGTGACGCGGGTCTGGATCGTCCAGTCGCCGTCGCCGGGGTCGCGCAGCAGGACGCCGGCGTCGTTGCTCGTGCCGGTGAGGTCGGCCGCCTCGGTGGGCCAGCGGAGCACGCCGTCACCCACGGTGGCCGCGTCGTCCTCGCGCACCCACGACCAGCCGGGAGCGAGGCTGCTGCCGGTGAACTCGTCGCTGGCCGAGGCGTCGAGGCGGCTCGGGACGTCGTCGCGCACCAGCCGGGTCACGGGCCGAGCGGCCGCGACGGCGCTGAGGTTGTCGACGTCGGCGCCGGCCGCGTCCGCGACCACGGCGGCGCGCGGGCCCGCATCGGCCCGCAGGGTGAGCGTGACGTCGGCGAGCGGGTCGCCGAGGCGAGCCGAGCTCAGCTGGACGTGAGCGGTGCGACGACGCACGTCCAGGGCCAGCGCGTGCCACTGGGCGCTGTCGGTGCCCGCGGGCAGCGCCGCCTGCTCCGAGCGCACGACGCGGCCGGCCCGGCGCTCCTGCACGACGAGCCGGTGACTCGTGGGCTGCACCAGGGCCACGACACCGTCGCGGGCACCGGGGTCGCCCACCGCCAGCCCCACCGCCGCGCCACTGCTGCGGACGTCAGCCTCTACGCGCACGTCACCGCCGACGGAGTGGCGGTCCACCAGAGCCGCCGGCCCCTGCGACCTCGCGGCCCGGCCGGACTGCGCGTCGGTGACCGACGTCCAGCGCCCGACCGCCGCCCACCCGGACGGCGGCACCGTGCCGTCGTCGAGCCGGCGCACGCCGCTCGTGGCCGGCGCCGGTTGCGGTGTCGCGCTCGGCCCGGCCCCGGCGCGCGTGGTGGGCCAGCCGTCGACCCAGTCCAGGCGGTCGAGCAGCATCGGCCGGCGGTTGATGCCGTCGGTGCCGGCGAGGTACGGCGTGCCGCGGTCGATCGCGTGGTAGGCGATCCAGTCCTGTCCGGCGAGGTCGGTGACGACCGCGTTGTGACCGGCACCGACCCAGCGGTTGCCGTTCTGCACCAACGCCGGTGTGCCCCCGGCCCGCGAGGCGGTCAGCGGCACGCCGTCGCGGTCGACGTACGGGCCGCGCAGGTCGCGCGAGCGGCCGACCTGCACGCTGTACCCGGTGGTCGGCCCCGCGCAGCAGTTGGCGGTCGAGGCGAACAGGTACCAGTAGCCGCCCCGGCGCACGACGTACGCGCCCTCGAACTTGTTGTCGATGGCGACGCGGGTGGCGTCCCCCACCACGCGCGTGCCGTCGTCCGTCAGCCGCTGGACGAAGATGCCGCCGTAGTACGAGCCGTAGAACAGCCACTGGCTGCCGTCGGTGTCGGTGACGGCGGAGGGATCGAAGGTCCACAGGAAGTTGCCGGGCTCCCCCGCACCTCCGCGCCGGGGGCCGACGACCGGTGCGCCGCTGTCGGTCCACGGCCCGACGGGCGTGGGCGCCGTCGCCATGCCGACGGCGTTGTCGTTCGGCTCGTCGGTCGCCGTGGTCTCGGTGACGACGTAGTACAGGCGGTACTGGCCGTCGACGTAGCGGATGTCGGGCGCCCACAGCGCGGCACCGCGCGAGGTGTCGGCCCAGCTCGGCACGGTCGCGTCGCTGAAGGCATCGCCCACGTGCGTCCAGCTCACGAGGTCGGACGAGCGCGCGATCGGGATGCGGTGCGGCGTCTT
>JBQCES010000279.1:0-32024 GCA_051960055.1 Angustibacter sp.
AGCAGCGTCTGCGCGGCCTCGCGCGTCGGCGGCTCGCCCGGGCGCAGCTTGTGGTAGCTGTCGAGCAGCGCGTCGTCCTGGCCGGAGGGGTGGTCCTTCTCCAGGGTCTGGCGCATCGACTCGAACTCGCCGAACTGCTCGAGGATCTCGGCCTCGGACATGCCGAGGGCCTTCAGCAGCACCGTGACGGACTGCTTGCGCTTGCGGTCGATGCGCACACCGACCATGTCGCGCTTGTCGATCTCGAACTCCAGCCAGGCCCCCCGCGAGGGGATGACCTTGGCGGTGTAGACGTCCTTGTCGGAGGTCTTGTCGGCGGTGCGCTCGAAGTAGACGCCCGGCGAGCGGACGAGCTGGGAGACGACGACGCGCTCGGTGCCGTTCACGACGAAGGTGCCGCGCTCGGTCATGAGCGGGAAGTCGCCCATGAACACGGTCTGGCTCTTGATCTCGCCGGTGTTCGTGTTCATGAACTCGGCGGTGACGAACAGCGGAGCGGCGTAGGTCATGTCCCGCTCCTTGCACTCGTCGATCGAGTACTTGGGCGGCTCGAACCGGTGGTCGCGGAACGACAGCGACATCGACCCGGAGAAGTCCTCGATCGGCGAGATCTCCTCGAAGATCTCCTCCAGACCGGACTTCTCGTGGATGTTGCTGGCCCCGGCGTTGGCCGCCACCCGCTCCTGCCAGCGCTCGTTGCCGAGCAGCCAGTCGAAGCTGTCGGTCTGCAGCGCGAGGAGGTCGGGGACCTCAAGGGGTTCGTGGATCTTGCCGAAAGAGATGCGGCCTGAGGCCGTACGAGCGGTGGACGTCGCGGATGCTGAACGCGAGGCAGCCAAGGAGGGTCCTTCCACGGGCCTTTGATGCGGTGAGTAAGCACGCCGATCGGCCCGGCACCGGGATGGGCACGAAGGTGCTGATCCGAGCGACGGGTGGAGACGGCAGGCGCAAAGTGCAAGCATACCCCATCGGGTGCGCACAAGAAAACGCCCGCGTCCAAGGACCCCGCGGCTGCCTCACCGGCCCGAAGCCAGCGACTGCGCCACGAGGATGACGCCCCCCAGCGGCCCGAGTCAAGGTTCCAGCCACATCCGGCGCGCCGCAGCTCGTGGGCCGGCGCGGTGAGAACCGCCGCTACAGGCCGCTGACCTGCGACACCAGCCACCGACCGTCACGCTCGACCATCGTCATCTCGACGCGGTTCTGGTCGACCTGCGGGCGCTCGAGCCGGGTCGACGTCGTCGTCTGGTTGACGAACAGGACGACGACGACGCGGTGCTCAGCGGCCTGCTCGACGCCCGCGGCGGCCACCTGCGCGACCACGGAGGCCTTGGTGTCGGTGGCCACCTGCTTGACCGCCTCGGCGGTCGTCTTGGCGTACTGCTCGGCGAACGGCGGGGCGGTGAGGGCCCGGCCCTTGGCGAAGTCGGCGTCGAGGTGGCGGTAGTCGTAGCTCAGGATCGCCGTGGCCGCCGTGCGCGCGGCCCGCACCGCCTCGCCGCGCGCCTCGTCGACCGCGCGGGCGTGCCGGTCGGCCCGCACCAGCAGGCCCACCGCGACGAGCACGACGACGAGCAGCGCGGCCAGCGTGGCGAGCACCCAGCCGGGCACGCGACGTCCAGGCCCCGGCTCCCCCTCCCGCCGTGCACTGGTGACGCGTTCGCCACCTTGCGGAGCCCCCTCGAGGGTGGGGTTCGCGTCACTAGTGGGCTGGACCGTGGGATGGGGGCGCGGCGCGGGGCGCGAGCGCTCACCGGCGACGCGGCGGCGGCGTGGGCTCGGGGTCACGGTGGTGCCTCCCCGGGCCTGGTCGGGTCGTCGGACGTCGGTCATGGCAGCTTCTCCCGTCTCCCCCACGCTCAGCCCACGAACTGCAGCTGGTCGGTGAACCACTGGTCACCGGAGCGGGTGAGGTCGACCTGCATACGGTAGTGCCGAGCGACCGGCGAGGCCGCGGCGGTGTTGGTGACGTCGGCGTCGACGACGAGCAGCACCCGGGCGCTGTCGGCGTCGTGCGACACCAGACCGGCCTTGATCACCTTGCCCTTGCTGACGGCCTTGTTGCTGGTCACCAGCTTCTTCAGCTCGCCGGTCTGGGCCGAGAACTCCTTCTTGAACGTGCCCGTCGCGTCGTCGACGACCCGCTGGGCGTCGCGGTCGAACGTGCGGTAGTCGAGCGTCGTGAAGTTCACCGCCAGCTGGGTGGCGGCGGCCACGGCGTCCTGGCCGGCGGCCGCGCTGCGCCGCTCGGCCAGCACCCGGCGTCCGAGCAGACCACCGACCACCAGCCCGGCCACCACCAGCACGGTCAGCACCGCCGCCACGACGAGCCGCACGCCGGGGCGGCCCAGCGCGCTCACGGCTGACCACCCAGCAGCATCCAGGCCAGCGTGTCGACACCGGACGGCGGCGCGGAGGTCACGACCGTCGGGACGTCGGAGCCGGCGTCGGTCAGGCCGAAGGGTCCGAACGGCACGGACGACGCGGGTGCGCTCTGCGGGCGGGGCGCGTTCTGCGCGCCGCGCACCGACGACGCCGACCCGCGGGGCAGGGCGCAGCGCACGCTGGTGTTGACCGGCGGCAGGTTGGTGGTCTGCTGCGGGTCGGTGCGCTTGGTGCTGCCGTAGCCGCGGGTGCACGACGGCGGGTTGTCGGTGTTGAGCTGCAGCCCGAAGTGGGCCGTGCCGTCGCCGGGCACGACGGTGTAGCCGCCCCGCACGACGTCGGGGTAGGTGATGAACATCTGGCGGATCCCCTTCGTGCGCGTCACGGTCACCTGGCCCACCGTGACGAGGTTGGTGAGCAGGGCGCCCAGGTTGGTGCGGTTCTCGCGCAGCAGCGCATCGAGCTGCTGGCTGGCGACGACGCCGCGGTCGAGAACCGCCCGCAGGTCGGCGTCGCTGCCCCGCAGCTGGCCCGAGAGGTCGGCGAGGTCGGCGGAGAACGAGCGGATGTCGCTGCCGGAGGCCTTCTGGGTCTGCAGCACGGTGTGGCCGTCCTGGATCAGCCGCGTGGTCTCGGGCAGGGCCTCGGTGGCCGACTGGGTGAGGGCGTCACCGGCGTCGATGAGGCGCTGGAGGTCGGTGCCGCCGCCGGCGAAGGTCTTGCCCAGCTCCTCGACCGTGGTGCTGAGGTCGTTCTTGTCGACCGAGCGCACGAGCCGGTCGACGTCGAGCAGCACGGTGTCGATGCGGGTGGGCGTGCGGGTGTCGGCCCGGGCGATGCGGGCCCCGGCCGTCAGGTAGGGGCCACTGCTCGAGCGAGGCTGCAGGTCGACGTACTGCTCGCCGACCGCGGAGCGGTTCTCGACGACGGCGAGCGTGTCGCGCGGCACCTGGGTGGCGCGGTCGAGCCGCAGGTCGACCAGCACGCCGCCGTCGGTGAGCCGCAGCCGGTCGACCTTGCCGATGGTGACGCCGCGGTAGGTGACCTCGGCGCCGGTGAAGATGCCACCGGAGTCGCCGAAGTCAGCGGTGACGACGTAGCGGCCGCCCGCGACCTTGTCGAACAGGCCCACGTAGTTGGCCGAGAGCACGCTCACGGCCACGAGCGCGATCGCCACGAACGCGATGAGCTGCAGCTTCACACCTCGGGTGACCATCAGCTCACCGCCTGCGCGTCCAGGCCGCCGAGCAGCAGGCCCTCGATGCCGCTGCGCTGGGCCTCGCCCAGGCACAGGACGCCGGGCAGGCAGATCCCGCCGCCCGAGCCGCCGCCGCTGCCGCCGCTGCCGCTGCCGCCACCCGACGATGTCGGGCTGGGCGACGGGCTGGCGACCTTGGTCCAGCCCTTCGGGCAGCTGGTGCCCTTGAACGGCAGCACGACCGCAGGCAGCGTGTCGTTGCGGCACTGCACGGTCTGATCGCCCGGCTTGATGGGATCGGGGCACGAGGTGCCGGGGAACTGCACCACCTGGCCGAGGATCGTGCACGGGATGCTCTTGACGTCCGGCAGCTGCGGCAGCGGCGGCAGGCCGGGGACGCCGGGCAGCGGGCCGCTCGGGCCGGTGCCGACGTCCAGCAGCGAGCGGGCGTCGAGGTCACCGGTGATCCACAGGTTCGTGTAGTCACCCTTCACTCCGTCGAGCACCTTGTCGGGGAAGGGGTAGGTGAGCAGCAGCTGCAGCGACTTGGGCAGGTCGTCGCCCGCGTCGTTGAGCGCGGCGAGCACCGGCCGCAGCGCCTTGAGGTTGGCGACGGTGTCGTCCTTCGACGCGGTGATGACGCGCGACCCGACCGCGCCGAGGCGGCTGAGCGAGGTGAGCATGGCCGTGAGCTGCTTGCGCTGGTCAGCCAGCACCTTCAGGCCACCCGGCAGCGCGTCGAGCGCCGTCGCGATGTCGGCCCGCTGGGCCGCCAGGCGCGCCGAGAGCTTGTCGATGCTGTCGATCGCGCGGTTGATCTCGGCCTTCTGGGAGTCGAGCTCGCCGACGAACGTGTCGAGCCGGCCGAGCAGGTCGCGCACGGCCGGCTCGTTGCCGGTGAGCGCCTTGTTGAGCTCGGTCTCGATGATCTTCAGCTGCGCCACGCCGCCGCCGTTGAGCAGCAACGACATCGCGCCGAGCACCTCTTCGACCTCGGGGTTGCGGCCGGTGCGCGAGAGCGGGATGACGTCGCCGTCCGAGAGCCGCCCCACAGGTGCGGCGTCGGTGGGCGCCTGCAGCGAGACGTACTTCTCGCCGAGCAGGCTGGTCTGCTTGAGCTCGGCGGTGGCGTTGTCGGGCAGCTTCACGGAGTCCTTCAGCCGCACCACGACCTGGGCCGTCCAGCCCTTGAGCGTGATGTCCTCGACCGAGCCGACCGTGACGTCGCCGACCTTGACGGCCGACTGCGGCACGAGGTCCATGACGTCGGCGAACTGCACCGTGACGCGGTAGATGTCGCCGTGCCCGGCCACGCCACCCGGCAGCGCGATGTCGTAGGCGCCCTGGCAGCCGGCGAGCAGCAGCGCGCCCACGAGCGCGGCGGCGGCCAGGCGCGCCCGGCGCAGCACGGCCCTCATCGCGCACCGCCGAGGATGCCGCCGAGCGTCGGGTCGGGGCCGCGCCGGTCGACCAGCACGCCGCCACCGTCGGTGGTGAGCGCCGACGGCGTGCCCGACAGCAGGCCGGTGGGCAGCGAGGGCGTCCCACCGCCAGACGACGCGAGGAGCTGGCTGAGCGGCGTGAGCAGCGGGCCGAGGCTCTTCTGGCAGGCCGTGACCTTGCTGACCTGCTGGTTGATCAGCCCGCAGAGGAGCTCGTCGGGGTGGTTCAGCTGGTTGAAGTTGTCGCGCGTGTCGAGCGTGCCGGACGGCGGGTTGTAGGCGTTCTGCAGGTTCGACAGCGCCACCGGCGCGTTGTCGAGCAGCTCGGCCAGCTGGTTGCGGTCGGCCGCGACCGTGCCGGTCACCGAGGTCAGCGCCGCGACGTCCTGCTTCAGCACCGAGCGGTTGTCGGAGACGAACGTCGACACCTCGCGCAGCGCGACCGCGAGGTTCTTCAGGGCCAGCGCCAGGTCGTCCTTCTCCCCCGACAGCTGGTCGGCCACCGAGGCGAGGTCGGTGTTGAGGCGGCGCACCTTGGGGTCGGCGGCGGCGAGCGTGGAGGTGAAGGTCTGCAGGTTCTTCACCGTGGCGAACAGGTCCTCGCGGCTGCCCGACACCGTGCCGAGGGCGAGCGACAGCTCGTGCACCGTCTCGTTGGCGTTGTCGCCCTGGCCGTCGAGGTTCGCGGCGCTGGTGGCGAGCAGGCGCGACAGCGAGCCGTCCGCGTTGGCGCCCTGCGGGCCCAGCGCCTTGCTGATGTCGTCGAGGCTCTGGGTGACGCGGTCGAGCTCGACGGGTACGGCGGTGCGCTCGAGCGGGATGTCGGCACCGTCGCGCAGGGTGGGCCCCGACGTCCAGGCCGGCAGCAGCTGCACGTACCGGTCGCTGACCAGTGACGGCGACAGGATCGCGGCCTGCGCGTCGGCCGGCACCTTCACGTCACCCTTGACGGCGAGCACGACCTTGACCTGCTTGCCCTCCGGCTCGACGCTGCGCACCGTGCCCACCGGCACACCGAGCACGCGGACCTGCGAGCCGGGGTAGAGCCCGACGGCCCGTGTGAAGTGCGCGGTGACCATGCGGTCGGGGGTGGACGGCCAGAAGGCCACGGCGGCGGCCGCGAGCAGGCCCACGACGACCACGCCGACGACCACCGTGCGCAGGGGCAGCCGCTTCACGGGCAGCTTCAGGGATCGGCTCATCACTTGCCTCCCACCGCGCTCGGGACGGTGCCGCCGACAGGGATGAGGTTGGGGATGTAGGTGTCGAACCACCGGCCGTTGCCGAGGGTGTTGGCGAAGACCCGGGTGAACGGCGCCATCGCCTTGATGCCGGCGTCGAGGTCGTCCTGGTGCTTCTGCAGCACGGCCAGCACCTTCTGCACCTCCGCCAGGGCGGGGCGCAGCTGCGCCCGGTTGTCGCGCACCAGGCCCGTGATCTGCTCGGCGAGCGCCGCGGTGTTCGTGAGGAGCGTGTGGATCGCCGCACGGCGCTTCTCCAGCTCGGCGAGCAGCAGGTCGCCGTCGGTGAGCAGCGCGTCGATCTCGCCGTTGCGGGCGGCCAGCGTGCCCGACACCGTCTTGGCGTGCGAGAGCAGCTCGGCGAGCTGCTGGTCGCGCGAGGAGATGGTGCGCGAGAGGCGGGTCAGCCCCTCGAGCGACGCCTTCACCTCGGGCGGGCTGTCCTTGAACTCGGTGGCCAGCACGTCGAGCGAGCTCGACAGCTGCGGGACGTCGATCCGCTCCTCGGTCTGGGTGAGGTCGCTGAAGGCGTCGATGACGTCGTACGACGGCACCGTGCGGCTCGTGGGGATCGTGCGGTCGGGGTCGAGCTGGCCAGGCCCCTGCGGGTCGAGCGCGAGGTACTTCTGGCCGAGCAGGGTCTTGAGCTTGATCTGCGCTCCGGTGCGCGTGCCGAAGTGCGCGGGCTCGGTGATCTTGAACGTGACCAGCACCTGCGCGCCGTCGAGCTCGATCTTCTTGACCTTGCCGACCTTCACGCCGGCGATGAGCACGTCGTCTCCAGTCTTCAAGCCACCGGCCTCGGTGAAGGCTGCCTGGTACGTGGTGCCGCGGCCGATGATCGGCAGCTTCTGCACGTTGAACGCCAGGAGCAGCATGGCGCCGATGAGCAGCAGGCCGATCGCCCCGATGGGCACCGGGTTGCGCTCGCGGAACGGGGTCGCCATCAGCCCACCCCTCCGCAGCGCGCCGCCTTGTTGTCGGCGAGGTTCACCGGCAGGCGGGTGTCCTTGGTGAGGCCGAGCACGCCGGTCGGCAGCACCACCGAGCCGTCGAACTTGCACAGGTAGAAGTTGAACCACGACCCGTAGGTGGCGGTGCGCGTCAGGGTCGTGACCTTGTTCGGCCAGGTGTCCATGAAGTGCTCGAAGGTCTTGGTGTTGTCGGGCTTGTTGAGCGTCGCCGAGAGCGTGCGCAGGTTCGCGATGTCGGCCTTCAGCGGCGGGCGGGCCGACGACAGCAGACCGGCCGTGTCGGCGGCGAGGGCGTTGATGTTGGTGAGCGACTGGCCGATCGCCTCGCGGTCGTCCGACAGGCCGCTGACGAAGCGCTGCAGCTGCACGAGCAGCTGGTCGAGCTGCTGGTCGCGCGCCGACACCGTGCCCAGCACGGCGTTGAGGTTGTCGATGGTGCGGCCGATCACCTGATCGCGGTCGGCGATCGACGACGTCAGCGACGCCGTGTGGGCCAGCAGGCTGTTGATCGTGCCGCCCTCCCCCTGCAGCACCTGGATGATCTCGCCGCTCAGCTGGTTGACGTCGTGCGGGGAGAGGGCCGCGAACAACGGCTTGAAGCCGTTGAACAGCACGGTGAGGTCGAGGGCGGGTTCGGTGCGCGACATCGGGATCGTCGCGCCGTCCTTCAGCCGCGCGGCGGATCCCGCGCCCTGCACCAGCGCGACGTAGCGCTGCCCGATGAGGTTGCGGTAGCGCACCACCACGCGCGTGCTGTCGGTGAGCGGGCGGGCGGCGTCGACGTCCAGCGTGACCAGGGCGTTGCGGCGCCCCGACAACGAGATGCCCTTGACCCGGCCGACCTTGATGCCGGCGATGCGCACGTCGTCACCCGGGGCCAGGCCCGTGACGTCGCTGAACACCGCGCGGTACTCGGTGCGGCCCCCGGTGACGAGCGGCGAGATGGTGAAGGCGAGCATGCCGAAGGCGGCGATCGTGGCCACTGCGAAGATGACGAGCTTGACCAGGCTCTTGGTCGTCAGGGCGTCCGGGCGGCTCATGGCGCACCGTCGCTCTGGTCGGCCTGGTTGACGACCGTGCCGCGCACCATGGGGCCGAGCAGCAGGTTGCTGATGTCGGGCATCTGGGCCGGCGTCAGGCCGAGCATGGGCGCGAAGAGCGCGTCGGTCACCGCCTGCTCGCCTGGCGTGCCGGCCGACCCGCTCTGGGGGTCCACGAAGGCTGAGGGCACCGCGCTGCCGCTGCCTCCGCCGTAGACGTTGCGGGTGCCGTCGGGGATGTAGTCGCCGGTGTACGGGTGCGCCTGCGAGCCGGCCTTGCCCGGCAGGCCCTTGCAGTCGGGCGGCCGGTTGGCGAGCCACGCCGGCTCCTCGCCGGGCTGGTACGCCGGACGCTGAGGCACGACCTCGAGGGTGATGTGCAGCGAGTTCGCGCCGAAGGCCTGGTCGATCCGGGGCAGCCAGCCCACAAGGCCCTGCGCGAAGCACGCGTAGATCGGCGAGTAGCGCTCCAGCACCTGCAGCGTGGGGCGGTTGACCCGGCCGACCCGGATGATGCGGTCGGCGTTCTCGTTGAGCACGGCCGTCGCCGTCGTCGCGAAGCCGGTGGTGCCGGCCAGGAAGCCCGCGAGCGCCGTCTGCTTCTCGACGATGGTCCGGTTGGTCACCGACAGGTCGCGCGCCATGCGCAGCAGGTCCGGGGCGGCGTCGGCGTACAGCGACGCGACGTCGGCCAGGCCGCTGATGTCCTGCTTCAGCACGGGCAGGTTCTTGTTCATCTGGGCGAAGTAGCGGTCGGCCAGCACGAGGTTCTGGCCGAGCTGCTCGCCGCGGCCCTCGAGTGCCGTCGCCATGGCGTTGAGCGTGGTGGCCAGCTGGGCCGGCTTCACGGTGCGCAGCAGGGGCAGCAGGTCGTCGAAGACCTTCTCGAGCTCGATGGCCACCGACGTGCGGTCCTGGCCGATGACGTCCCCGGCCTTCAGCGGCTGGTGGGCCGGCCGGTCGGGGATCACCAGGTCGACGTACCGCTCGCCGAACAGCGTCTTGGGCAGCAGTCGGGCGCTGACGTTCTCGGGGATCGCGCCCACCTGGTCGGGCTGCAGGGCCAGCTGCACCTGCGCGCCGTCGCCGACGTGCTCGATGCTGCGCACCTGGCCCACCACCAGACCGCGCACCTTGACGTCAGAGCTCTTCTGCAGCTGGTTGCCGATGTGGTCGGTCTTGAGCATCACGAGCACGACGGGCGTGAACCGCTGCTGGAACATCGCGATCGACAGGCCCAGCAGCAGCGCGAGCACGACGAGGAACGCCACGCCGTACGCGTGCGTGGCGAAGCGCGAGAGGAACCCTCTCGGACGCCGGGCTGCCATGTGCATCGCGCTACCCCGCGATCCGCACGGTCGTGGTGGCGCCCCAGATGGCGAGGCTGAGGAAGAAGTCGACGACGTTGATGGCGACGATCGAGGTGCGCACCGCCGTGCCCACGGCCACGCCGACACCGGCGGGGCCACCGCTCGCGGTGTACCCGTAGTAGCAGTGGATCAGGATGATCACGACGGCGAACACCAGCACCTTGCCGAACGACCACAGCACGTCGCCGGGGGGCAGGAACAGGTGGAAGTAGTGGTCGTACGTGCCCTTCGACTGCCCGAAGTACTCGGTGGTGATGAAGCGGGTCGCGAAGTACGACGACAGCAGCCCGATCACGTAGAGCGGCATCACCGCGATGAACCCGGCGATCATGCGTGTGGTGACGAGGAACGGCAGGCTCGGCAGGCCCATGACCTCGAGCGCGTCGACCTCCTCGCTGATCCGCATGGCGCCCAGCTGGGCGGTGAAGCCGCAGCCGACGGTGGCGGCGAGGGCCAGGCCGGCCACCAGGGGCGCGATCTCGCGGGTGTTGAAGTACGCGGAGATGAAGCCGGTGAAGGCGCCGGTGCCGAGCTGGTTGAGCGCCGAGTAGCCCTGCAACCCGACCTCGGTGCCGGTGAAGAACGCCAGGAACGCGATGACGCCGACCGTGCCGCCGATCACCGAGAGCGCGCCGGTGCCGAGGCTCACCTCGGCCAGCAGCCGGAAGATCTCCTTCTTGTAGCGGCGCAGCGTCCGCGGGGTCCACGCGAGCGAGCGCACGTAGAAGCGCAGCTGGCCGCCGAGGGAGTCGAGCCCGTCGACGGGCTTGCGCGCCGTCGACGCGACGCGCTGGGAGATCGTCGTGGCCATCGTCATCACCCGAGCTTCTGCGGAACGACCTGGAAGTAGACGGCGGTGAGCACGAAGTTCACGACGAACAGCAGCATGAACGTGATCACCACCGACTGGTTGACGGCGTCCCCCACGCCCTTGGGGCCACCGCCGGCCGTCAGCCCCTTGTAGGAGGCGACGATCGCTGCGATGGCGCCGAAGATCAGTGCCTTGATCTCACCCGAGCCGAGGTCGGCGAGCTGGGCGAGCGCGGTGAACGACGCGAGGTAGGCGCCCGGCGTCCCGCCCTGCAGGAAGACGTTGAAGAAGTAGCCGCCGACCACGCCGACCACCGAGACCAAGCCGTTGAGCAGCAGGGCCACGAGCATGGAGGCCAGCACGCGCGGCACGACCAGGCGCTGGATCGGGCTGATGCCCAGCACCTCCATGGCGTCGATCTCCTCGCGGATCTTGCGCGAGCCGAGGTCGGCGCAGATCGCCGAGCCGCCCGCGCCGGCGATGAGCAGGGCCGTGACGATCGGGCTCGCCTCGCGGATGATCGCCAGCACGCTGGCGGCGCCGGTGTAGCTCTGCGCACCGAGCTGGCGGGTGAGCGTGCCGAGCTGCAGCGCGATGACCGCGCCGAACGGGATCGACACGAGTGCGGTCGGCAGGATCGTCACGCTGGCGATGAACCAGGACTGCTGGATGAACTCCTTGCCCTGGAACGGCCGACGCGGCAGCGCGCGCAGCACGTCGAGGGCCAGCGCGAACAGGTTGCCGCTCTGGCGCAGCGCGCCGACCGCCGGGTTGCTCACGACACCATCCCCTGCGGCCGGGTCGTGACGGGCTCGAGCGCGTCGTCGACGGCGGGCGCGGGCGTGGCCGACGGGGTCGGCGTCTCGCCCTCGAACGAGCCGGGCGGCGGGGTGATGCCGTTCTCGCGGCACCACTGGCCGGGCTCGCGCTGGTGGCGGCGCAGGCCGCCGTCACTGGTCGACAGCTGCATGGGGATCGGCGGCAGCGGCGGCAGCTCCTGGCCGGACTCGGCGGCCAGCTCCTCGGCGTCCTTCTCCTCGCTCATGCCGATCGGGCCGACGCGCTGGGCGTTGAGGAACTGCCGGACGACGGGCTCCTCGCTGCTCAGCAGCATCTCGCGCGGGCCGAACATCGCCAGGTGCCGGTGGTAGAGCAGGCCGATGTTGTCGGGCACCGTGCGGGCGGTGTTGATGTCGTGGGTGACGATGAGGAACGTCGCGTCGATCTGGGCGTTGAGGTCGACGATCAGCTGGTTGAGGTAGGCCGTGCGCACCGGGTCGAGGCCGGAGTCGGGCTCGTCGAACAGGATGATCTCGGGGTCGAGCACGAGCGCTCGGGCCAGGCCCGCGCGCTTGCGCATGCCACCGGAGATCTCACCGGGCAGCTTGCCCTCGGCGCCCTGCAGGCCGACCAGCTCGATCTTCTCGGTGACGATCTTGCGGATGTCGGACTCGGACTTCTTGGTGTGCTCGCGCAGCGGGAACGCGATGTTGTCGTACAGGCTCATCGAGCCGAACAGCGCGCCGTCCTGGAACAGCACGCCGAAGAGCTTGCGGATCTCGTACAGGTCGCGCTCGCCCAGGGTGACGACGTCGCGGCCGTCGATGACGATCGACCCGCGGTCGGGCTTGAGCAGGCCGACGAGGGTCTTGAGGAACACCGACTTGCCCGTGCCCGAGGGCCCGAGCATGACCGAGATCTCCCCGGCCGGGAGCGTCAGCGTGACGTCCTGCCAGATCGACTGCGAGCCGAAGGACTTGGTGAGTCCCTCGACGCGGATCTCCACTCCCACGTTCCACCCCTCGCCTGTGCGGACACGGCAGCACGCGCGTGAACGTGCGCTGCATCACGTCCAACGAGCACGTCGGGCGAAGGTTACGGCCGAGTAGCGATCTCCGCCCGCCGAGCCGCCTCTGTCCCCCTCGCCCCCGGCCGCCCCGTTGATCACGTTCAGTGGGCGACACTCCGCTTGCCGAGGGGTGCAACCCTCGAGAAGCGGACGGAACCCTGCTTAACGTGATCAACATCCACGGAGGCGGCCACCACGGAAGCGGCCACCACGGAGGCGGCCACCACACAGGCGGCCACCACCGGCCGGGGACGACGAAGGGGCCGGCCCGTCGTGATGACGGACCGGCCCCTCCGGGTGCTGCCGACGGTCAGAGACCGCCGGCAGCGAGGATCACTTGAGGGTGACGGTGGCCCCGGCGCCCTCGAGGGCCTCCTTGGCCTTGTCGGCCGCAGCCTTGTCGACCTTCTCCAGGACGACCTTGGGGGCGCCGTCCACGAGGTCCTTGGCCTCCTTCAGGCCGAGGGACGTGAGCGCGCGCACCTCCTTGATGACCTGGATCTTCTTGTCACCAGCGGCCTCGAGGACGACGTCGAACTCGTCCTGCTCCTCGGCGGCCTCGGCGCCACCAGCGCCACCGGCGGCCGGGGCAGCGGCCATGGCGACGGGAGCGGCGGCGGTGACCTCGAAGGTCTCCTCGAACTTCTTCACGAACTCGGAGAGCTCGATGAGGGTCATCTCCTTGAAGGACTCAAGGAGCTCGTCGGTGCTGAGCTTCGCCATGATGGCGTTCCTTCCTGTTCACGCCCAGGTGCGGGCGGTCGTGTGTGGGCGGGCTCGCCCGGGGTGGGTCGGGCGTTCAGCCCTCGGACTGCTCGTTCTTCTGACGCAGGGCGTCGACCACGCGGGCCGTCTGCGCCAGCGGGGCGGCGAACAGCGCCGCAGCGCCGGACATCGACGCCTTCATCGCGCCGGCCAGCTTGGCCAGCAGCACCTCGCGCGGCTCGAGGTCGGCGAGCTGACGGACCTCGTCCGCAGACAGCGGCTTCCCGTCGAGCAGACCGCCACGGATGACGAGCGCGGGGTGGTCCTTGGCGAAGTCCCGCATCGACTTGGCCGTCTCCACCGGGTCACCGGTGATGAAGGCGATCGCGGAGGGGCCGGCGAACTGGCCCTCGAAGGCCTCGACACCTGCCTCCTTGGCCGCGATGTCGGTGAGGGTGTTCTTCACCACGGCGTACGTGGCGTGCTCACTGATCGAGCGGCGCAGCTTGGTGAGCTGGGCCACCGTGAGCCCGCGGTACTCGGTCAGCACGGCCGCGTGGGACTCACGGAACTTGTCCGCCAGCTCTGCGACAGCAGCTGCCTTGTCAGGCCTGGCCATGGGCCTCCTTCCACGGGTGAAGCGCCGGCGGCTCGGGCCTGCACACGACGAACGCCCCGGCGCGAGGCGCACGGGGCGTGGAAGGGCGCGCCGCTCGGGCGCACTCGACTACAGCTCGTTCACCTGCGCGGGCCGCCGCACGAAGCGGGCTTTCGGACGTCGCACCGGGGGGTGCAGCGTCGACCAGCGGTCTTGGGCAGGCTCCAGCGTACGGTGCGGGTCGCCGTCCGACCAAATCGCCCCAGCCGCCTCTCCCCGTGATCATGCCCGTCAGCCCCGGCGGGAGTCAGTCGGCGTCCTGGCGGAGCACGTCCTGCAGCACGCTGACGTCGGCCGCCGGCAGCCCGAGCGTCAGCTCGGCGGTCCACGCGGGCGTCGCGAAGGTGGTGATCACGTCGGCGGCGAGGTCGACCACGAGTCGGCCCACCCCCGCGGGTGAGGTCAGCCGCGCCTGAAGCAGCGCGCCCTGCTCGGGCAGCACCTCGCCGACCTCCCAGTCGTCGCCCTCTCGACCGAACACCGGCGCGACGGACGGCACCAGCATCGACCACGGGGGTCGCTGCGGTAGGGCCCTGCTGACGCCGGACGTCGTCCCCGCGGCGTCGCTCACGAACCGACGAGGCCCCGCCGACCACAGGGTCGCCGCCCCGTCGAGGCGCACCACCCAGCGATCGTCGCTCTCGAACAGGAACACGCCGCGCTCGCCGTCGGATCCGTCCGCGAACCGTGTCGCGAACCGGCCGCTGAGCCCGCGCGGCTGAGCGCGGAGCAGGCGGCGGGTGAGCTCCTCGACGTCCACGGCGTTCCTCCCGAGTGGACGGCGAAGGGCCGCTCCCGTGGGGAAGCGGCCCTTCGGCGTCAGGCTGGTGCGAGCGGCGGACCGTCAGGCGGAGACGGCCTCGGACTCGTCGTCGACCGTCACGTTGCGGGTGCGGTTGGGGTCGACCGGGATGCCCGGGCCCATCGTGGTGGTGATGGTGACCTTCTTGAGGAACCGGCCCTTGGCGGCCGACGGCTTGAGCCGCAGCACCTCCTCGAGCGCGGCGGCGTAGTTCTCCACCAGCTGCTCGTCGGAGAACGACGCCTTGCCGATGATGAAGTGCAGGTTGGCGTGCTTGTCGTTGCGGAACTCGATCTTGCCGCCCTTGATGTCGCTGACCGCCTTGGCGACGTCCATCGTCACCGTGCCGGTCTTGGGGTTCGGCATGAGGCCGCGCGGGCCGAGCACCTTGCCGAGCCGGCCGACCTTGCCCATGAGGTCAGGCGTGGCCACGACCGAGTCGAAGTCGAGCCAGCCGCCCTGGATCTTCTCGAGCAGGTCGTCGCTCCCGACGTAGTCGGCGCCTGCCGCCGTCGCCTGCTCCGCGCGGTCACCGGTCGCGAAGACCAGGACCCGGGCCGTCTTGCCGGTGCCGTGCGGGAGGTTGACGGTGCCGCGGACCATCTGGTCGGCCTTGCGGGGGTCGATGCCCAGCCGGAAGGCGACCTCGACGGTCGCGTCGTACTTCGTGGTGCTGGTCGCCTTGGCGAGGCGGATGGCCTCGAGCGGCGAGTAGAGCGCGTCGGCGTTGATCTTCTCAGCGGCGGCGCGGTAGGCCTTGCTGCGCTTCATGGTGGAGCTCCTGGTTCTGAGGTGGAGGTGTGGTCACGTGGGCCAGCGCCTGGCCCTGCCACGTACTGCTGGTGGTGCTGCGGGGGCTCAGCCCTCGACGGTGATGCCCATCGAGCGGGCGGTGCCGGCGATGATCTTCGCGGCGGCGTCCACGTCGTTGGCGTTGAGGTCCTCCATCATGGACTCAGCGATCTCGCGGACCTGCTGCTGGGTCAGGGTGGCGACCTTCGTCTTGTGCGGCTCGCCCGAGCCCTTGGGCACACCGGCGGCCTTCTTGATCAGCTCGGCGGCCGGCGGGGTCTTGGTGATGAAGGTGAACGAGCGGTCCTCGTACACCGTGATCTCGACCGGGATGACGTTGCCGCGCTGGGCCTCCGTCGCGGCGTTGTACGCCTTGACGAACTCCATGATGTTGACGCCGTGCTGACCCAGAGCCGGACCGACCGGCGGGGCCGGCGTCGCGGCGCCGGCCTGGATCTGCAGCTTGATGAGGCCTGCGACCTTCTTCTTGGGGGGCATTGCGTGGGTCCTTACCTACGTTGGTGCGGGGGCCGGCGTCCGCGGATGACGGCGCCGGGGTTCTGGGGTGACGCTGGATCGGCCGAGCGGCTCAGATCTTGGCGACCTGGCTGAACGACAGCTCGACCGGCGTCTCGCGGCCGAAGATGGAGACGAGCACCTTGAGCTTCTGGGCGTCCGGGCTGATCTCGGAGATCGTGGCCGGCAGGGTCTCGAAGGGACCCTCCATGACCGTGACGGACTCGCCGACCTCGAAGTCGACGACGCGCACGGGCGCCGCGGGCTTCTGACCCGGCTTCTCCTTCACCTCGAGCTGCGGCGCGAGCATCGTGAAGACCTCGTCGACGCTCAGCGGCACCGGCTGGTGGGTGTTGCCGACGAAGCCGGTGACACCGGGGGTGTGCCGGACGGCGCCCCACGACTCGTCGGTGAGGTCCATGCGCACCAGGACGTACCCGGGCATGCGCACGCGGCGGACCTGCTTGCGCTGGCCGTTCTTGACCTCGGTGACCTCCTCCATGGGCACCTCGACCTGGAAGATGTAGTCCTCCATGGTCAGGCTCTGGATGCGGGTCTCGAGGTTGGCCTTCACGCGGTTCTCGTAGCCGGCGTAGGAGTGGATGACGAACCACTCGCCCGCCGCGCGGCGCAGGCCGGCCTTGAACTCCTCGACCGGGTCGACGTCCTCGTCGACCTCTTCGGCGGCGTCCGCCTCGGCCGGCGCGGCGTCGCTCACCTCGGCGTCGCTCACCTCGGCCGCGTTCGCCTCGGCCTCGTTCGCCTCAGGCGCGGCCTCGAGGTCGAGGCCGTCGCGCTCGAGGGTCTCGGGCGTCGAATCCGTCTGGTCGGACAACGTCGTTCCTGCTTCCTGGTCGTGTGCTCGTGCGATGTGCGGTGCGTGCGCTGTGGAGGTCGGGAGGGGCAGGCGGTCAGCCGCCGGAGCCGCCGAAGACCCGCACCACGATGGCGCCCAGACCGACGTCGAGCCCGGCGACGTACGCCATGACCACCACGACGAACACCATGCTGACGCTCGTGTAGGTGATCAGCTCACTGCGCGTGGGCCGCACGACCTTGCGCAGCTCGGCGATGACCTGGCGGAAGAACAGCGCGAGCCGCCCGAACGGCCCGCGCTGGCTGCGCGAGGACGCCGCGCCGCGGCTGCGGCCGACGTCGCCGGTGCTGGTCTGGCTCACAGGATCCTCACCTACAGGTCGCCGTGGACACCCGCAGGGCGCGTCAGGCGCCCCGGGGCCGCGGACGACACCGGTTGGCGCCGGCCGCGCCGCCTCGCGGCGGTTCCGTACTGGTCCCCCACTGGCCGGGGGTTCTACGCAGGGCAGGAGGGACTTGAACCCCCAACCGCCGGTTTTGGAGACCGGTGCTCTGCCAGTTGAGCTACTGCCCTTCGGTGAGCGACGGTGCTGCCCTCGCCCGCTACGGCACCCGGCGAACCGGATGACGGGCAGGCGACAGCATGGCGGCCGTCAACCACCGCCCACGAGTGTACGCGAAGCTCCCGCCGCGGGTCGAACTCGCTGGCCGCCGAGCTGCCGCCCCCGCCGTCCGAGGTGCGAACGCCCTCGACGCCTCACCCGCGCGCGGTGGGAGGATGGGGCCCGTGAGCGAGCAGCCCTCCCCCAGCCCGTCCCGTCGGATCTCCCAGCGCATCGCGGCCATCGCCGAGTCGGCGACCCTGGCCGTCGACGCCAAGGCCAAGGCCCTCAAGGCCGAGGGCCGCCCGGTCATCGGATTCGGTGCCGGCGAGCCCGACTTCCCGACGCCCGACTACATCGTCGAGGCGGCGGTCGAGGCCGCACGGCAGCCGGTGAACCACCGCTACACCCCGGCCGGCGGCCTGCCCGAGCTCAAGGCCGCCATCGTCGCCAAGACCCGGCGCGACAGCGGGCTGGAGATCGCCCCCGAGCAGGTGCTGGTGACCAACGGCGGCAAGCAGGCGGTCTACCAGACCTTCGCGACGCTGCTCGACCCCGGCGACGAGGTGCTACTGCCCACTCCGTACTGGACGACGTACCCCGAGGCCATCAAGCTCGCCGGCGGTGTGCCGGTCGACGTCTTCGCCGGGGCCGACGCGGGCTACCTGGTCACGGTCGACCAGCTCGAGGCCGCCCGCACCGACCGCACGAAGGTGCTGCTGTTCTGCTCGCCGTCGAACCCCACCGGCGCGGTCTACCCGCCCGAGCAGGTGCGAGCGATCGGGCAGTGGGCGCTCGAGCACGGCATCTGGGTCGTCACCGACGAGATCTACGAGCACCTCGTGTACGACGACGCGCGGTTCGTCTCGATGCCCGTCGAGGTGCCCGAGCTGGCCGACACCTGCGTCGTCCTCAACGGGGTGGCCAAGACGTACGCCATGACCGGGTGGCGGGTGGGCTGGATGGTCGGCCCGCGTGACGTCATCAAGGCCGCGACCAACCTGCAGTCGCACGCGACGTCGAACGTCGCCAACGTCTCGCAGCGCGCGGCCATCGCGGCGCTCACCGGAGACCTGTCGGCGGTGGCCGAGATGCGCGCGGCGTTCGACCGGCGTCGGCGCACCATCGTGGGGATGCTCAACGACATCGAGGGCGTCGTGTGCCCGGTGCCGAAGGGCGCGTTCTACGTGTACCCCTCGGTCGAGGGCGTGCTGGGGCGCACGATCCGCGGCCGCACGCCGTCGACGTCGGCCGAGCTCGCCGAGCTGATCCTCGAAGAGGCCGAGGTGGCCGTGGTGCCGGGCGAGGCGTTCGGCCCGAGCGGCTACCTGCGCCTGTCGTACGCGCTCGGTGACGCCGACCTCACCGAGGGCGTGAGCCGGATCCAGAAGCTCCTCGGCGAGGCCCGCTGAAGCCACCCGCGGCCTGCTGGCAGGATCGCGGGCATGCAGGGAGCCGGCACGCTCGGGGTGGGTGAGTCCACCCGCGACGTCGCCGCGCTGCCCAAGGCCCACCTGCACCTGCACTTCACGGGGTCGATGCGCCCGCAGACGGTGATCGACCTGGCGGGCAAGCACGGCATCCACCTGCCCGAGGCGCTGACCAGCGGGCAGCCGCCGCAGCTGCGCGCCACCGACAGCAAGGGCTGGTTCCGCTTCCAGCGCCTCTACGACATCGCGCGCTCGTGCGTGCGCGACGAGGACGACGTCCGCCGGCTGGTGCTCGAGGCGGCTGAGGACGATGCCGCGGACGGCTCGCGGTGGCTGGAGATCCAGGTCGACCCGACGTCGTACGCCGTGCACCTGGGCGGGCTCATCCCGACGCTCGAGCTGGTGCTGGACGCCGTGAAGGACGCGAGTGCCCGCACCGGCGTGGGGATCTCCGTGGTGGTGGCGGCGAGTCGCATCCGGCACCCGCTCGACGCCCGCACGCTGGCTCGCCTCGCCGCGCGCTATGCCGGGTCGGGCGTCGGTGAGGTGGTGGGCTTCGGGCTCAGCAACGACGAGCGGCGCGGCGTCACCGAGGACTTCGCGGCCGCGTTCCGGATCGCCTCGCGGGCGGGGCTGGCGAGCGTTCCGCACAGCGGTGAGCTGCTCGGGCCCGAGCACGTGCGCACCACACTCGACCACCTGTCCCCCGACCGGATCGGCCACGGCGTGCGCAGCACCGAGGACCCTGCGCTGCTCGACGACGTCATCGACCGCGGCATCACCCTCGAGGTGTGCCCGGGCTCGAACGTCGCGCTCGGCGTCTACGAGCAGGCGCACAGCGTGCCCCTGCGCCACCTGCTCGACGCCGGGGCCCAGATCGCGCTGGGCGCCGACGACCCGCTGCTGTTCGGCAGCCGGCTCGCTGACCAGTACCGCACGGCCCGCGAGGTGCACGGCCTGGACGACGCCGCGCTGGCTCAGCTCGCGCGCGCCTCGATCCGCGGGTCGCGGGCACCGTCCGACGTCCGCGCGGCCCTGCTCGCCGACGTCGACGCCTGGTTGGCCGACGGGCCCGCGGCCTCGTGACGAGCGGCCACCCCCTGCTCGACCGCGCGCAGACCTCGAACGCCCGCACGCTGCTGGAGACCACGGGCGAGGTGTTCCGCGTCTTCGACCAGCAGGATTCCGGCTGCGTGTCGTACGGCGTGCTGATCGGCGCCGAGCGCTGGTTCGTCAAGACCGCCACCACGGCGGCTGCCGCCGGCTCGCTGCAGCGGGCGATCGCCGTCCACGAGGCCGTGCGCCACCCCGCCGTGCTCGCACCGGTGCACGTGGTGCGCGAGGGTCCGGACGCGCGACCCATGCTCGTCTACCCCTGGCTCGACGGCGAGGTGCTCCACCACGCGACCGTCGGACCGGACGGCACGCCGACGTCAGCCTCGCGCAGCGAGCCTGGGCAGCCCATGGCCAGGTTCCGCGCGCTGCCCCTCGACGTCGTCCGGCACGCGGTCGACGTGGTGCTCGACGCCCACCGGACCATCGACGAGGCAGGCCTGGTGGCCGTCGACCTCTACGACGGCTGCTTCCTGTACGACTTCGCCACCGACCGACTGCGCCTCATCGACCTCGACGAGTACCGGCCGGGTCCGTTCACCACCACGGCACGGCTTCCGGGGTCGACGCGGTTCATGGCGCCGGAGGAGCTCGCAGCCGGCTGCCGCGTCGACCGCCGGACGACGGTGTTCCGCCTCGGCCGAGTGGCGCGGCTGCTGCTCGACGCCGGCGACGAGGAGCGCGCTTGGCGCGGCACCGAGGCCGAGCTGGCCGTCATCGAGCACGCGACGCGACCCGACCCGGACGACCGCTTCCCCACCGTCGACGCCCTCGTCCACGCCTGGACCAGCGCCCGCTGACCGCCCGGACGTAACCGGGGCTGCGCGCGGTGAGGGCTCACGCCGTAGCGTGGCCAGCGTGAACCCGCGTCAGGTCGTCGTCGAGGACCGCGTGCTCGCGCTCGCGGACGCGGTCGACGCCGATGACCCCATGCTGGCCGCGCGCCTTCGCGAGTGCGTACCGGACGGCTTCGGCAACTGCGACGAGCACGTCCCCCTCATGCGCGAGGTGCTCGTACGTGTCGCCGTCCAGCTTCCGGCTCACGAGCGAGCGGTGGACCGGTTGCTCGGCGCTCTGGACGACCTGCCCTCCGTGATCGGACGACGAGGTCGGGTGTGGGTGGGGCAGGACCCGCTCGACTCAGAGCTTTTCTCCGCCTACTGGGACGACGAGGCCGGCTGGCTCGAGGAGCGTCCTGAGCCAGGTGCTCTCACCGATGTCCTGGCGTGGGCCGAGCGCAGGTCCGACGACGTCCGGGTGCAACCGAGCGCGCAGTAGGCCCCGGCTCAGACGTCCAGGCCGCGCAGGAAGCCCAGCACCCGCGACCACATGAGCTCGGCCGCCTCGGCGTCGTACTCGGCGGGCAGCGAGGGGTCGGCGAAGAGGTGTCCCGAGCCCGGGTAGTCGAAGATCTCGACGGTGCCGCCGGCCTGCTCGATCTCGCGGCGCTGCGCCTCGAACGCCTCGGCGTCGTCACGGAACGGGTCGTCGAGCATCGTGTGCACCTGGGCCGGGACACCCTGCGGCCAGCGCACGTCGTCACCGAGCCAGCTCGGCACGAACACGCCCGAGAGCAGCAGCACGCCTGTCACCCGACGCTTCGTCGCGGCGAGGAACGCCTGGCCACCACCGGCCGAGAAGCCCGCGGTGACGAAGCCGTCGGGCAGGTCGGCGACGGCCTCGAGCGTGCGCCGGTCGATGTCGTCGGACGACGCCTGCCAGTTCGCCATCGCCGGCTCGTACTCGTCGAAGACCTTGCCGTCGAGCAGGTCGACCACGAGTACGTCGTGCCCGTCGGCGCGCAGGCGCGCCGCGGCGTCGTGGATGCCGGGCCGTAGCCCGAGGACAGAGGGGAACAGCACGATCTGCGTCATGTCCGACAGCAGACCACGGCCCACCGACAGCGGGCGCTCGGGCAGGTCAGTGCCAGCCGGGAGCGAGGCGGGAGAGAGCCTCGGCCGCAGCCGCGTCGTGCTGGGCGATCGGCACGAGCAGGCGCACCGCGTCGGCCGTCTGGCCGGTCTGGCGCACCGCGGCGGCGAAGGACGCGGCACCGATGAGCCCTGCGGTGAGCTCGGTGACGTACGTGGTCAGGTCCATGGGGTCCTCCGCATCTGCTGTGCCACCTACTGGTTCGGCAGGTCACGCCGGCTCTTGAGGAGGGCAGACTGTCGATCGTGACGGCACCCGCGCTCATCGCCTGCGCCCACGGCACCAGCGACGTGCGGGGACGCCGGGCCGTCGGCGCACTGGTCGCAGCCCTCACCGCGGCCCGGCCGGGGCTGGCGGTCGAGGCCGCGTACGTCGACGTCCAGCCGCCCACGGTCGCGGACGTCGTCGAGCGCGCCACCACGACGGGCAGCGCCGTGGTGGTGCCCCTGCTGCTCTCGCGGGGTTTCCATGTCGGGGTCGACGTCGCGCGGGCCGTCGAGGGACGCCCCGCCGTGGCGGCGGGTGCGCTCGGGCCCGACCCCCGAGTCACGTCGCTGCTCGTCGACCGGCTGACGGCCGCCGGTCTCGCGGCCGGCGACGTCGTGGTGGTGGCCGCCGCCGGATCCAGCGACGAGCGGGCAGCGGCCGACGTCCAGCAGGTGGCCCGCGCCGTGCAGGCCCACCACGCCGGCCCGGTAGTGGTCGGCTACGGGGCCAGCGCCTCGCCGTCCGTCGCAGATGCGGTCGCTGCGGCGCGCCGCGAGCACCTCGGTCGCCGCGTGGTCGTGGCCGCCTACCTGCTCGCGCCCGGCTTCTTCCACGAGCGGCTGCTCGGCTGCGGCGCGGACGTCGTCACCGCGCCGCTGCTGCTCGCCGACGTGCCGCCCGACCCGCGGCTCGTCGAGATCGTGCTCGACCGCTACGACTGCGCGGCGCGCGAGCTCAAAGACTGAGGCCCACCAGCACCGGCTCGTTGACCAGCGTGACGCCGAAGCGGTCGCGAACGCCGTCACGCACCTCGCGCGCGAGTGCGACGAGATCGGCCGCCGACGCGCCGCCGCGGTTGGTGAGAGCGAGCGTGTGCTTGGTCGACAGCGCGGCCGGGCCGGGCAGCCCGTAGCCCTTGGTGAAGCCGGCGCGCTCGATGAGCCAGGCCGCGCTGGTCTTGACGCCCCCGTCGCCGGGGAAGGCCGGCGGGTCGACGTCCGGGCCGAGCGCATCGTGCACCCGCTCGCGCAGCGCCTCGAACCGCTCCGCCGACAGGATCGGGTTGGTGAAGAACGAGCCGGCGCTCCAGGTGTCGGGGTCGTCGGCGTCCAGCACCATGCCGCGACGGCGGCGCTGGGCCAGCACGGCCTCGCGGGCCTCGACGAGCGGCACGCGTGCGCCGATGTCGACGCCGAGACCGCGGGCGAGGTCGGCGTACCCGACGGGCGCCGACAGGTCGCCGAGGCGCAACTGGAACAGGACGTCGAGCACGACGTAGCGGTCGGTGCCCTTGAACGCGGAGTGCCGGTAGGTGAAGCCGCAGTCGGCGTTGGCCACGGTGACGACCTGCTGGCCGTAGCGGTCCCACACCCGCACCGACGCGATCGTCTGCGCGACCTCCTGGCCGTAGGCGCCGACGTTCTGCACCGGCGTCGCCCCGACGCTGCCGGGGATGCCCGAGAGCGCCTCGATGCCGATCCAGCCCTCGGCCACGGCGCGCGCGACGAGGTCGTCCCAGGGCTCACCGGCGGCGACGCGCACGTTGACACCCCCGCAGGAGTCGGCCGACTCGACGGTGACGCCCCGCGTCGCGATGCGCACGACGGTGCCCGGGACCGGCTCGTCGGCGACCAGCAGGTTCGACCCGCCGGCGACCACGAGCAGCGGCTCGTCGGCGTCGTCGACCTCGCGGACGGCGTCGACCAGCTCGTCCGTGGTCGTGGCCGACACCAGGCGGTCGGCCGGGCCGCCGACGCGGAAGGTCGTGAGCTCGGCGAGGCGGGTCACGCCGTCGTCGGTGGGTGCCATCACTGCCTTCCGTCGTGGTCGCTGGGGGCCGCCGCGGCGTCTCGGGGCGCGGTGGCGGGGGCCAGGAAGAGGGCGAGCACCAGGACGGCGAGCACGAGCCACAGGCTGTCGCGCACGCCGACGTGCTGGGCGAGGAAGCCGACGGCGGGTGGCCCGGCCAGGAACGCCGTGTAGCCGATGGACGCGACGACGCTCACGCGCACGGCCGCCCGGGCCGGGTCGTCGGCGGCGGCGCTCATACCCACCGGGAAGCCCAGCGACGCCCCGAGCCCCCAGATCACCGCGCCGACCATGGCGACGGGCAGGTTCGGGCCCAGCACCACGAGCAGCAGGCCGACGACGGCGGCCAGGGCGGTGGTCCGCAGCACGCGCACGGTGCCGTAGCGGTCGAGCAGCTTCGTGCCGGCGACGCGTCCGACGGTCATGGCCGTGACGAAGAAGCCGAAGGTCAGTACGCCGAGGGCCGGCCGGACGTCGAAGCCGTCGATCACCGCGAGCGAGAGCCAGTCGTTGGCGGTGCCTTCGGTGAACGCGAAGGTGAGCACGAGCAGCCCGATCGCCAGCACCCGCGGCTCGCGCCAGGCCGACAGCGCGCTCTCGCGGGGTGCTGCCTCCTCCTCGTGCGCGGCGCCGGCGGGCAGGAACCACGTGCAGCCCACCTGCGCCAGCACCAGCACCACGGCCGCGACGACCACGAGATGCACGGCGGTCGCGACGTGCAGGTACACCAGCAGCGCCCCGAGCAGCGAGCCGACGACGCTGCCGACCGACCACGAGGCGTGGAAGTGCGGCATGACGTGCCGATCCAGGCGCCGCTCGACCTCGGCGCCCTCGACGTTCATGGCGACGTCCCAGCTGCCCGAGCCGAACCCCATGAGGAACAGGCCGACGACCAACAGCGGAACGTGGTCGGCGAGGCCGGCCAGCGCCAGCCCGACGGTGCACACCACGGCCCCGGCGCGCACCGTGGTCGCGGCTCCCACTCGCTGCACGACAGCGCCCGTGCTGGGCAGCGCCAGCACCGCGCCCAGCGACACCGCGAGCAGCACCAGGCCGACCTCGGCGGGCTCCAGGCCGAGCCGGTCGCGCGTGGACGGGATGCGCGACACCCACGCGGCGAAGACCAGCCCGTTGAGCAGGAAGACCGCCAGGACGGCGGCGCGGGCCCGCGAGAGCTCGCGAGCCGTCACGGCAACCGGACGACGGCGCGCGCCCGCCCGAGCACGGTCACCGGCGAGCCGTCGTCGCCGCGCGTGGTCGCGGTGAGGTCGACGCGCACGGTGCGGGCGTCGTCGTCCTTGGCCGCCACCACGCCGGTGACCTGGATCTCGGCGCCCTCGACGTCGTCGACCGGCACCGGCTTGGTGAACCGCACGCCGTACTGCACGACGGCCCCGGGGTCGTCGACCCAGGCGGTCACCAGGCGCACGGCGGTGGCCATGGTGAACATGCCGTGGGCGATGACGCCGGGCAGACCGACCTCACGGGCGATGCGGTCGCTCCAGTGGATCGTGTTGAAGTCGCCGCTCGCGCCCGCGTAGCGGATGAGGTCGGCGCGGGTGATCGCGTAGGTCTGCGCGGGCAGGGCGGTGCCCACCTCGACGCCGTCGAACGTCGGGCGCTCGCTCACGACGCCTCCCCCCGCACGACGATGGTGGACGTCGCGGTGCACACGGCCTCGCCGTCCTCGGTGGTGATCTCGCTGCGGGTCGTCACCATCGAGTGGCCGCCGGCCGAGCGCACGGCGTCGACGTGCAGCACAGCGACCAGCCGGTCGCCGGCCGTGATCGGGCGGTGGTGCACGAAGCTCTGCTCGCCGTGCACGACCCGGCTGAAGTCGATACCCGCCTCGGGGTCGAGCACCAGCTGGGCGTCGCAGCGCTGGGCGACGATGACGGCGAAGGTGGGCGGCGCGACGACGTCGCGGTAGCCGGCGGCCCGCGCCGCCTCGGGGTCGGTGTGCACCGGGTGGGGGCCGACGACCTCGGCGAACTCGCGGATCTTCTCGCGGCCCACCTCGTACGGCGGGGTGGGCGGGTACTGGCGACCCGCGAACTCGGCGTTGACCATGGCCCTCACGCTACCGGCGTCCACCGACGGCACGGCGAAGCGGCCGCCCCCTGGACGGGGACGGCCGCTTCGGATGCGTAGAGGCTGCTCAGCGGGTCTCGCGGTGCAGCGTGTGGCGCTTCTCGCGACGGCAGTACTTCTTGAGCTCGAGCCGGTCGGGGTCGTTGCGCCGGTTCTTCTTGGTGATGTAGTTGCGCTCCTTGCACTCCGTGCACGCCAGAGTGATCTTCGGGCGGATGTCGGCGCTCTTGGTGGCCACGGGGGACGCTCACTTTCGGGGGAGTCAACTACAACACGCTGGAACAACTTCACGAGGATACGGGAGGAGGCGGTGACGGGCCAAACCCGTGCGCGCACCCGTGCGTAGCGGGGGCGGGACTCGAACCCGCGACACCACGATTATGAGCCGTGTGCTCTAACCACCTGAGCTACCCCGCCGGGTGAGGCTCGCCGTCCAAGCACACGCGTGGACGGCCAGCCTCGTCGAGCCCCAATACGGAATCGAACCGTAGACCTTCTCCTTACCATGGAGACGCTCTGCCGACTGAGCTATTGGGGCAGCGCGGACGAGCGTACACGGTCGGTGCGGCTGCCGAGAAATCGGCTTACAGGCCCAGTTCGTCCAGGCCCGGATGGTCGTCCGGACGAGGTCCGCCGAGGTCCCAGTGGAAGAGCCGCTCGGCGTCGCTGATGGGCAGGTCGTTGATGCTCGCGTGCCGCCGGCGCATGAGGCCGTGCTCGTCGAACTCCCAGTTCTCGTTGCCGTAGGAGCGCCACCACTGCCCGTCGGCGTCGTGCGACTCGTAGGCGAACCGCACGGCGATGCGGTCGTCGCCGAACGCCCACAGACCCTTGATGAGCCGGTACTCGCGCTCGCGCTCCCACTTGCGGGTGAGGAAGGCGACGATCTGGTCGCGGCCCTCGACGAACTCGTGGCGGTTCCGCCACCGGCTGTCGAGGGAGTAGGCGAGCGAGACGCGCTCGGGATCGCGGGTGTTCCAGGCGTTCTCGGCGGCGCGCACCTTGGCGAGCGCGTCCTCACGGCTGAACGGCGGAACGGGCGGCCTGGTCTCCATGACAGCTCCTCTCGCGGCGGTGCCCTCAGCCAACCGGCTCCTGGCACCGCGGGCAATGGTCAGAACCTCTGCACGAATACATCCTTGTGCTGGCTGCACAGATGTGCAACCGTCTGAACATGCGTTCAGCCGCCGACCTCACCGGTGCCGCCCGCATCCGGGCGACGGCGCTGCACCTGTTCGCTCTGCACGGCGCACGCGGCGTGTCGTTGCGCGACGTCGCCCGCGAGGCCGGCGTCTCGCCGTCGCTCGTGGTGCACCCCATCGGCTCCAATGACGGGCTGCACGACGCGGTCGACACGTACGTGGCTGAGCTGATGACCCACCTGATCGGCGAGCTCGCCGACCAGCCGGACGACGGCGGCCGGGCCACGGCTGCCCTCTGGGCCACCCTCGACCGCGAGCCGGACCTCATGACCTAACTGCGACGGTCGCTGGTCGAGGGCGGTGCCGCCGGCCGCCGGCTGTTCGGGTGGCTGGTCGAGGCCACCGAGCGCGAGCTGGCGGCGATGCAGGACGCCGGCGCCCTGCGTCCGAGCGCAGACGCCCGAGCCCGCGCCGTGTTCCTGCTCGCCAACGACCTGGCCCCGATCGTGCTCCGCGATCTCGTGGCCGAGGCCCTCGGAGCCGATCCGCTCAGCCGCGAGGGGCTCGAGCGGTGGAGCACCACGCTCATGGACGTCTACACCCGCGGGCTGTTCCGCCCGCCCGCCGACGAGGAGGGGTGATGACCGCACCGGCCATCCGCACGTCCGCACTCACCCGCACCTTCGGCCCGCACCGCGGCATCCGCGACGTCGACCTCGAGGTGCCACCGGGTGAGGTCTTCGGCTTCCTCGGCCCCAACGGTGCCGGCAAGTCGACGACGATCCGGGTCCTCATGGGGCTGATCCGGCCCACCTCGGGCGAGGCCACCGTGCTCGGAGGGCACCCGCAGCTCGACGGCGTCGCGGTCCGTGCCCGCATGGGCTACCTGCCCGGCGACCTCGTGCTCCACCCGCGCACCACCGGCCGCGAGCTGCTCGAGCGGTTCGCGCACGTGCGCGGGTTGCGTGACACGCAGTACCGCGACGAGCTGGTCGAGCGGCTCGGCGCCGACGTCGACCGACCCACCCACGCGCTGTCGAAGGGCAACCGGCAGAAGCTCGGGATCGTGCTGGCCTTCATGCACCGACCCGAGCTGCTGGTGCTCGACGAGCCGACGTCGGGGCTCGACCCGTTGCTGCAGAACGAGTTCGCGCGGCTGCTCGAAGAGACGGTGGCCGACGGCCGCACCGTCTTCCTGTCGTCCCACGACCTCGACGAGGTGCAGCGCGTGGCTGCTCACGTCTCGATCATCCGCGAGGGTCGCGTCGTCGTCACCGACACGGTCGAAGGACTGCGGTCGCACGCTCCGCGCACCATGGAGCTGGAGCTCGATCGGGACGTCGACAGTGCCGTTCCCGCCCTGCGCGAGCTCGACGGCGTGCAGGTCGAAGCGGTTGGGCCGCACCGGTTGCGGCTCACCGTGAGCGGTGCGGTGGCGCCGGTGCTGCGCGCCATCGCGCCCCTCGATCCCGTCGACCTCACCGCCCGCCCGGTCGACCTGGACGAGCTCTTCCTGGGCTACTACCGAGCTGACGTCGGATCCGAGCGAGAGGAGGCCGGCCGTGCCCACTGACGTCGCTCGGCTCGATCTGAGGCTGCGCCGCCGCTCGATGGCCTGGTACACCGCAGGCATGGGCGTCTACGCCCTGCTCATCGTGGTGATGTACCCGACGGTGGCCTCCGACACCACCTTGGAGTCGCTCACGAGCAGCAACCCCGACGTGATGGCACTGCTGGGCGTCGCGGGGTCGCTCACCTCGCCGGTGGGCTGGGTGAGCGGCAACCTCTACGCGAACTTCCTGCCGCTCATCATGCTGCTGCTCACCGTGGGGTACGGGGCGTCGTCCCTGGCGGGGCAGTCGGAGGACGGCACGCTCGGGCTGGTCGCGACGCTGCCGATCACCCGCCGCGCGCTGCTGCTGCAGAAGGCGTCAGTGCTCGTGCTCGTCGCCCTACCCCTCGCGGCCGTGACCGCGGCCTGCGTGGTGCTCGGCCGCCACTACGACCTCGACCTCGCCGTCGGCCCGCTGCTCGCCACCACCGCGGCGGTGCTGCTGCTCGGTGTGGACTTCGGGCTGCTCGCACTGCTGCTCGGCGTCGTGTCAGGCAGCCGCGGCCTGGCGGTCGGCGTCGCGTCGGCCGTCGCCGCGGCGTCCTACCTCGTGGGCTCGCTCGCACCGGTCGCGAACTGGGCGCACTCGCTGCGGTGGGCGTCCCTGTTCCACTGGGCCGTCGGAGGCGACCAGCTGAGCCACGGGCCGACGCTCACCGCGTGGGCCGTGCTGCTGCTCGTCGGTGCAGGACTGCTCGGCGCCGCCCTCGCGACGGTGCACCGCCTCGACATCCGCTGACCACTCCTCAGGGCCGGAACGGCACGCGGGTCCAGCTGAGCACCTCGCGGCTGCCCGGGTGCACCGTGACCTTCAGCCAGTCGTCGAGCCCGGTCGATCCGTCGACCGTGACCCGGCGCAGGTTGTCGGCCGCCGCGGGGACGCCGTAGAACGACAGCCAGGGCGAGCCCGAGGCCAGCGGCGCGTCGGCGTTGTAGACGTGGCTGTCGCCGTTGAAGAGGTACACCGGACGCCGGAAGTCACGCGACTCGCGGGCGATGGCCTGCACGATCGGCGCGAAGGCGTACGAGTCGGCGTAGGAGGGCTCGCCGGCCGTGGGGTCGAACATGTCGGCCTGCATCATCAGCACCACGGCCCGGTCGCCGTGCTCGCGCGCCGTCCGGAAGGTGTCGCGGATGAGCTCGACCGACGCGGCCGTGCGGCCGAGCACCTCCGCCGCCTGCTCGGGCGTGGGCGCTGCCTGGCCGGTCCACGGCGCCATCGAGTTGTTGCTGCCGACGACGTGCACCGCGGCGAACGAGACGCCGGCGCGCCGGTAGCTGACGTTCTCTGGGATCCCCTGCGCCGCCTGCGAAGTCACCGCCTCCGAGTGCTCGCCGAGAGTGCGTCCGGGCCGGTCGAAGAACACCTTGCGCACCGCCTGCAGGCGCTCGAGCGGGTCGTAGCCACCGTTGTTGGTTCGGTGGCAGTCAGTCCACTCGTTGTCACCGGGGGTGTAGACCAGCGGGTCGGCGAAACCGTCGAAGTCCTTGCGGATCAACGTGAAGTACTCGTCGGTGCACTGGCTCGAGCCGCTCTTGATGTCACCGAGGTGGTCGACCACGCGCACGTCGGGATCGGCGTTGATCTGCGCGATGCGGTCGGGGAACGCCGCGATCTGGGCGTCGCCGTACGGCACGTCACCGATCACGGCGAAGCTGAACGCGTCCCGGCGCGGCTCCGGCTCGCGCGGGTCGGCCGATGCGGTGGCGGTCGACGCCAGCACCGCCGTCGCGCTGAGTGCCGCGGCCCACGCCGCGACAGCACGTACCTTCATGCCCTGCTCCTCTCGACCGGGGATGTCGGCGAGAGCCTGTCGAAGGCGCGTGAACTGCAGGCGATGCGCGGGCACCGGTTCGGTGAAGGCGCGGCGACGACGCAGAGCGTGGCAACGAGGATCAGCGGGCTGACCCTCGTTGCCACGATCTGGTTGCGGCTCAGTCGAAGTAGTCGAGCAGCGGCTCGGCCGCGACACGCGGACGACGGCGCCACGGCGCGCGGTGGGTCACCGTCGCCACGACCGCGGTCGTGAAGATGAGCGCGGACGCCACGAGCAGCGCACGGTCGGCGCCGGCGACGAACACCTGCGCCGCGTGGGCCGCGCCGCTCGGTGTGGTCGACGCCGCCTGCCGGGCCGCCGAGGCGAACACCGTCACCAGCACCGCGAGCCCGAGTGTCGAGCCGACCTGCTGCGAGACGTTCACCAGGCCGGACGCCGCACCCGCCTCCTGCGGGCGAACCCCTTGCAGCGCAGCCGCTGTGAGCGGCACGAACACCGTGCCGTTCCCGACTCCCATGAAGAACAGCGGGACGGCGATCGCCCAGTAGGCGGTGTCGGCCGAGGTGTGGCTCAGCCAGAAGACGCTGGACGCCGACACCAGCGCGCCCAGCACCATCGTGCGGCGCGGGCCGATCCGGTCGACGACCCGCCGGGCGGCCACCTGCGAGGCGAGGAAGACGCCCACGGGGACGGGCAGGAACGCCAGCCCCGCGCGCAGCGGCGAGTAGCCGACGACCTCCTGCAGCAGCTGGGTCATGAAGAAGAACATCCCCATCATCCCGGCGACCAAGGTGATCCGGCCGACGAAGGCCGCCGAGCGGGTCACGTCGCGGAACAGCGCCGGCGGGGTGATCGGGGCGAGCGCGCGGCGCTCGACGAGCACGAAGCCGACGAGCAGCACCACCGCTGCGGCGAACGAGCCGAGCGTCACGACGCTGCTCCAGCCGCGGTCGGCCGCGCTGACGAAGCCGTAGACCAGCGAGGTCATGCCGAGCGTGGAGGTGAAGGCGCCCTCGACGTCGACGCGGCCGCGGTGGCGCGGCGTCTCCGGCAGCACGAGGGCCGCCGCGACGATCACGCCGATGCCGATGGGCACGTTGACGTACATCACCCAGCGCCACGAGACCCACTCGACGAGCATGCCGCCCGCGACCAGGCCGATGGCGGCGCCGCCGATCGAGACGGCCGTGAACAGGCCGAGCGCGCGGTTGCGCTCGCGGCCCTCGGGGACGCTCACGGTGAGCAGCGCGAGCACAGCCGGCCCCGCGAGCGCCGCGCCGAGCCCCTGCACCGCCCGGGAGGCGATGAGCCACTCCCCCGTGGTGGCCAGGCCGCCGACGAAGGAGGCAGCGGTGAAGACGAGCATGCCGGCGAGGAAGACGCGGCGGCGGCCGAAGAGGTCACCGGCGCGGGCACCGAGCAGCAGCAGTCCGCCGAAGGCGAGCGTGTAGGCGTTCATCACCCACGACAGGCCGGTCTGCGACAGGTGCAGCACGCGCGCCATGTCGGGCAGCGCGACGTTCACGATGCTCGCGTCGAGCACGACCATGAGCTGGGCGATGAGGACGACGCCGAGGATGAACCCCGACGAGGCGGCGATGCGGCCGGTGGGTCGCGGCGCCGGGCCCGGCGCGGTCGCCGGGGGTGAAGCGAGGGTCTGGACTGACACAGGGTGCTCCTGGAGGTAGTACGATGAACGCGTAAGTGGA